>WGBF01000359.1 GCA_015494485.1 bacterium
GTTCGGTATTGTGTATTACCTTATTCTGGGGCAATTGTTACCTGTTCTTTCTGCAAGCATCCGGCAAATGACCCGGGATGTTACCGATGAACGCCTCGTGTTTTACTACACACTGGGTAAATGGCTGGTGGTGTGGCTCCTGGCACTGCTTACCCACCTGGCATTTGATTTTTCACGGATTGCGGCTGTGGCGCACAACATCCGCTTTGTACCCCGGGCAATGCTCCAGGGGGTGGGCATGGTGTTTAAGCGCCCCCTTCGCACCCTGGGATTGATGGGTGTATTTCTGCTTGTGGCATTTTTAGGAATGCTGGTTTACGCCGTACTTGCCCCGGATGCCCGGGGTGGCACCATGGTCGAGATTTTCCTGACCTTTTTCATCGGCCAGCTTTATTTGCTGTTCCGTATGGTGGTGCGCCTGTGGCTGTGGGGCAGTGAAGTTGCCCTCTGGCAGGATGTGCATCAGGGGTAGTCAGCAAGAAGAAAAAACAGCAATCTGCAGGTACCGGATTGACCGTTTGAAAAGAATGGTTTTGATTTTCCCGCCGTTTGTTTTTATTATGAGGAATGATGCGGTGTGGACGATGGCATGGATTCTTCCTCCTGATAATCGGCGTTGTTTTTGCACTAACGGCGTGCATTCCCGGGCAACTTCAGACCGTTCGCAATGTGACGGTTCGCCTGTACGTTAGCGGAAACGAGCCGTTTACCCATTTAGCTGCCGAATTTCCCGATGGCCGGGTAATTCCCGTGAGCACGGCCTCTCCCCAATATGAGGTGCTGTGGCGGTTGCAGGGAAAACGCATTCGCATTCTCAGCGGGAAAATCCAGCAACAGGTTACCCCACCCGCATTAATCATTGAAAAATTTGAACTGCTAACCGTTGAATAATAAGGAGTTGTGGCATGATTCGCATGGCGTTTATTCTATTGCTGGGAATAATAACCACCGGCATGGCCCAGCAATCGGCCTATCTGGTGGAAACCCTCCCCGGAAATGCACAATTGCAGCAGGAAGAAACACCGGAAGATTTCCCGGTTTGTGGCACCATATTTTTAAGCGATGAGAAAGCCCGGGAAGCCCTGGAAAATACCCGTCTTTACAAACCCGATGTGTATCGCCGCATGGTGGCAGATAAACAACGGTTTGCAAAACGGGGCACGGTGCAGGACACCCTGTACACTATTCGGAAGTTTTATGTGTACAATCTGGAAAACAGCACCTTTGACGAAGTGTACGCTCAACTCCGGGCCATCGGGGAACGCTCCCAGGTGTGGGTGGATACGGCGGAATTGAACAATGAGCATGTGGACCAGACGGTGGTGGATTCCATTTTCAACAATCTGGAGTACCGCACGCCGGCCACGTCCCGCGATCCCAATAAGGGCATTGTGGTTCTGGATGAAGAATATTTCGGAGACCCGCCCAATCGGGATGGGGATAACAAAATTGATTTCCTGATTGTCGATATTCAGGATGGCTGGGAGCCTGGCAATTCCTACGTGGCAGGGTTCTTTTTAAGCTGGGACCAAACGTCCAACAATGGCAGTAACCAGCGGGATATTTTGTACATCGATTCTTACCCCGGTATTTACAACGGGCAGGATACCAATCCCAAGCGGCCCCTGTCGGTTCTGGCGCATGAATTGCAGCACTTAATTCATTACAACTATGATCCGGCAGAAGAAACCTTTGTTAACGAAGGCCTGTCGGAAATGGCTTCCGTCATTTGCGGATATCCGCTGCGGAACCCATCCACCTACTTTAGCAACCCGGATGTGCCCCTGTTCGACTGGGACAACATCAGCGGAAATGTGATAGCCGATTATGCCCGCGCGGCAATTTTTACCCTCTATTACAGCGAACAACTGGGGGATGAGGTGCTGCGGGCGGTGGTGTCCAATACCCAGCATGGCAAAAATGGCCTGGATGCCGCGTTTAAGTCCCTGCAGGCCAATCGCGGATTTGAAACCATTTTTCAGAATTTTTGTGTGGCCAATGTTCTCAACGCTTCCGATTACGATGCCCGTTTTGGATACCGGTATGGCGTTAGCGGCAGACCGCGTTTTGAGCGCACCCACACGGATCCCAACCAAACGGTTTCCAATATGTCTGTGCACCCCATTTCAGTGGATTATGTGGAGTACACGTTTGGGGATTCCTTAACCTTTTCGGTGAATAATCCCAATCTGAATGTGTGGGTAATTGCCACCGGGAAATCGGACACGCTGGTGACCGCCGCCTCCGTGAATTCCGTAACGTTAAACGATTTTGGCTCGAAATACCAATCGGCGGTGATGGCAATCGTGAATCTCACCGGGAACCGGGAAAGTTACGGGTACACCTCTGCCGGTAAGCAAACCGCGATTTACGTTGAGGAAAAATACGATGACGGCCGACCCGATGCCTTTAGTGGAAGCGCTACCTTTCTGGGGTTTGGGAATGACGCCGAAGGCTATGGCTGGGCGGTGCAGTTTATTCCCGGTATTTCCAGTAATCAGCTGGTAAAAGCCAAAATTTTAGCCGGATTTTCCCAGGAATTCAATAATTCTTCTACACCGGCGGATGCGCCTAAAGATTTTGAATTTCATGTGTGGAAGGATGCCCAGGGGCTCCCCGGAGAAGATTTGATTGAACCGTTTATTTTTTCCACCTCCCGTACTTCCTTCGATGGATCCACCTTTCTGGAAATTGATTTGTCCCCCTATGCGGAGTACCTGACCAACGTGGATACCGTTTACATCGGGTTTATTGAAAACGATACGGTGGGAACGTATGTTGGCATGGACAATTCCACCAGCACCAACCATACCTTTGCCTTTTTTGGCCCCACCGCCAGCAATCCCAATCGCTGGGCGCCCATGTCCAATCTGTCCGTAGGGGGCAACAGCCTGTCCGGCTGGAACATGATGATGCGTGCCGTATTTGCCTACAGTGACCCCACCATTCCGGAACTGGTAGTGGGCATTCTGCAAAATCCTATTCTTCCGCAATACCTGGATGTGGTGTTGCTGAGCAGCCACGATTTGAATGTGAAAAATCTGAAAGGTTCCTACACAATTGGTTCGCAGACCAAAGCGCTGAATTTTGTCTCCATTGGTGGGTCGCTCCGGCAGTTTATTGACCAGAATGTGGTGTTAACGGAAAGCGGCACCTTAACCATTCAGGTGGAAGCCACCACACGGTACGGTATTCAACCGGGAGACACCACGGTTAGCTACAATGTGGATGTGGTGCAACCGATGGTGGCAACGGAAGTGGTGGTGGGCAACGGCAACGCCCGCATGGCCTTCCCGCGCAATGCGGTGCAGGAACGCCTGTGGGTAATCTCCGGCCAGGGGCTGTTGAATGTTCTGGACACCTCACCACGGGAAGCCCTTACCAATCCGGTGGGCGAGATTTACACCATTGGGCCTTCCGGGTACCGGTTACAATCCCCGGCCACCGTTTCCATTGCGGCACCGTCGGATTTAACCTTGCCATCTGACCAGGTCACTCTGGCGGTGTGGAAAAGCGGCAAGTGGCTGGCGTTACCGACAACTTATTCGGAATCGCACCATCAATTTGTGGCGCAAACCC
>WGBF01000360.1 GCA_015494485.1 bacterium
GCAAATCCAGTACATTCAACCGATGCACGCCTTTCTCATCCACATAACCGGCATCGCCCCGCACTTTCTGGTCGCCACCGCTACAAAATGCCTTGTCGCCCTTTCCGGTTAAAATCACCACGCCGATTTCGGAATCTTCGCGGGCGTCGGCAAATGCTTGGCTCATTTCCATTACCGTTAAGGGACGGAACGCATTGCGCACTTCCGGGCGGTTAATGGTTATCTTGGCAATTCCCTCTGCTTTATGATATTCGATATCCGTAAATTTACCCGCTTCCTTCCATTCAATCACGCTCATAAGGCCTCCTTCATCTCATTTTCCCTTTAAAAAATTTCGCACAAGTTTAATAAATAATTCCGGCCGTTCAAAATGAATGTTATGTCCGCAGTCCGCCACCACCTGAAATTCGGCGAAGGGGAGTTGCCGCCGCATGGTGTCCATGATGTGAATATAGCGGGCATCGTACTCACCGGCCAGAAGCAACACCGGCTGGCGAATTTCCGGAAGGTGTTTCCACACCGGCGGCTGATTCCCGGTGCCCAGAACCCGCAGGGCCAGTGCCAGTTGATGGGGGTCGTTTTCCTGACGCATGCGGAGCAGTTCCGGGTAGTTGGGATGAGCCTGGATGTGGCCCCACATGGGCGCCTGGTACCAGGAATGTAAAAAGGCCTCAAAATCACTGGTTAACAATTGTTCTGCCAGTTCTCTGTCCGATTCCCGGCGCTTCCGGCGTTCTTTTTCGGTCAGGATTCCCGGCGAAGCGGACTCCAGAACCAACCGGGAAAACAAATCATTGTCGTGTGCCGCCAGGTACAGGGCCAGTCGTCCACCCATGGAATACCCCACAACCGCCAACGGGGTAGAAAATTGTTCGCCAATCCATTGCTGCAATCCGCCGGCGACGGTTTCAAATGTTACTTCAGGCGTGACGTCATCTTCCGGAAAACGACTCTGGCCATGAAAGGGCAAATCCGGGGCAACAACATAATGGGTATCGCTGAGGGCGCGGGCAATCGGTTCCCAGGTGGCGCCATGCCCCATAAACCCATGCAACAACAGCAACGGCGGTTGCTCCCCGCTGCCCCATTCATACCAGTGCAACGGTATTATCATGTCTCCAAGCTTGAGCTTACTAAAGGGCATGATTGATGGCTTCTAAAATATTCTGGTACAATGCGTATGTTTTTTGAGAATCGACCTGTAGTTCCAGTATGGCGCTTTCTCCCAGCCGGCGAAATTTCCGGTAATTTTGACGGAAACCGTTCCGGCTCTGCGGGGCAGCGTAGGGTATTTCCAGCATCCGGGCAATGTGCCGAAACTGCAGGGAATGCGGTGTTAGGAAATGTTTCTCAAACACGTCCGCCACCTGTGAAACCGGCAACCAGCGGAAAATGCCTCCACCGGAATTATTTAAAATAATCAGAACCACCGGAACGGTACTCTCTTTTAAATGTAGAAACGAATTTAAATCATGCAAAGCGGAAATATCGCCTATAATTGCGGTAACCGGCTTTTGCTTACCCGCCGCAACACCGCATGCGGTGGCAATTAATCCGTCAATTCCGGAAGCGCCCCGATTGGCAAACACACCCAGTGGTTCTCCCCCGGTGTGGGCAAACCAATCCCATAGGCGAATCGGCAACGAATTGCCCAGAAATACCACCTCGCCCTCCCTCACCCAGCGGGAGACATCCCGCACCGCCTGAATTTCATTGAGGGACTTTTCCTCCGCCAAAATCGAATCCACTGTCCCGGCAATGGTGTCTTGAAGCGCTTCCAGGCGATTCAAGATTTCGGAAATTTGCACCGGAAGCATGGTGTAGGTCAAAGCGTCCACTACATGGGGGATTTCCGCCCAGATTCGCACTCGCACCTGGTGATTGGGGTCCAGCCGCGTCGGCAGGGGGGAAATGTGAATGTATTGCACCTCCGGCATGGCAGCCACCCATTGCAAGTAGCGCTTGGAGGTTACCGGCATGCCAACATGCAGAATTACATCCGGCCGGTAATGCTCCCGAAACGATGCCGAATTCAAAGCCAAATCCAGGTAACGGAAATTCGTTTTCAAGGGAAGCCCCTGCAAGCCGCTTCGGACATCGGGGAAAAAGGGCCAGGGAAGTTTGCGAATTAATTTCGATACTGCCTGCTGTTCGGCCTCATTTTGCAAGCCACCCACCACAATCAGACCATTGCGGGCGCTCAAAAGACGCGTTTTTATCTGACGGATGTCATCCTTATCCGGGGTTAACCTTGCCGCCCGGTATTCCGTAAAGGGCGCCTTCCCCTGCTGCCAGGCTTCCCAGAATTGTGTCAGATTGGGTGGCAATTCCTGAGGCTGAACGGGCGCCAGAGGTTCGCGGAACATCCAGTTCAGATGCACCGGGCCGGGATGCGGATGCTGGCTGCGAAAAATGGCCTGTTCCACGGTTGTAAGCACAAACCGGGGTGACACAGTCGCATCGGGGGCCGGCATGTCAAATTCCCAACGGACGTAACTGCCAAACAGACCCGGCTGGCGGATGGTTTGATTGGCACCGGTTTCCCGCAATTCCGGTGGGCGGTCTGCCGTAAACATCAACAGGGGAATGCCTTCCTGAGAGGCTTCGATGACTGCCGGCAGATAATTGGC
>WGBF01000361.1 GCA_015494485.1 bacterium
ACACGGTGGTATTTAAACCCGCCAGCGATACGCCGGCTACGGCAACCAAACTGGTGGAGATTTTACTGGAAGCCGGAGTTCCGCCCAAAGTCATTAACCTTGTACATGGTACCGGCAATCAGGTGGGTATTCCCATTGTGGAACACCCGGATGTGGACCTCATTAGCTTTACCGGGTCTGCTGCGGTGGGCCGTATTATTAATTCGAAAGCTGGCAAGGACCTGAAGCGGGTGTCCCTGGAATTGGGCGGTAAAAATGGGCAAATTGTGATGCCGGACGCCAAACTGGATCTGGCCCTTGACGGCGTGCTGTGGGGTGCTTTTGGAACTACCGGTCAACGGTGCACGGCCACCAGCCGGCTGATTCTGCACAAGGACATCCACGATAAATTTGTGGACATGCTGGTGGAACGCGTCAGCAAACTTCGGCTGGGCGATGGACTGGACCCCAATACCGATGTTGGGCCGGTTATTAACGAAGGCGCCCGGGAAAAAATCCATTCATATGTAGAAATTGGGAAGAAAGAAGGGGCTACCCTGCTGATTGGTGGTGAACCGGCGACGGATGGCGACCTGGCAAAAGGCTGGTTTTACAAACCCACCATTTTTGTGGACGTAAAACCCGGTATGCGCATCGAACAGGAAGAAATTTTTGGTCCGGTGCTTTCGGTGATTAAGGTGAACGACTTTGACGAAGCGATTAAGGTAATTAACGATACCGAATACGGTCTTTCTTCCTCCATTTACACCCAGGATGTGAACCTGGCCTTCCGTGCCATGCGGGATATCAACGCTGGAATTACCTACATTAACGGACCCACCATTGGTGCCGAAGCTCACATGCCCTTTGGTGGAACCAAGCATACCGGCAATGGGCACCGGGAAGGCGGCTGGGAAGTGTACGACTTCTACACAGAAACGAAAGTGGTGTACGTGGACTTCTCCGGACGCTTACAACGGGCTCAGATTGACGTGGATTACGAGTAATTTTTTATTGGAAATGAATAGAAAAACGGGGCGCCTTTTCCAGGACGCCCCGTTTTCTTTTTTACCGCAAGAGAGTCATTTTGCGGTGGAATGTGCGCACAGAACCATTCTCCGTGGTAATCTTTAACTGATAAATGTAAATTCCGCTCGATACGTTATTGCCGTCCTGATCTTTCCCGTTCCAGGCGATCCGATGGTATCCGGCGTCCAGCGTTCCATTCACCAGCGTCGTGACCAGCCGCCCATTCAAGTCAAAAATCTGCAGGGTTACCTGTGCCCGTTCCGGTAACGCAAAGGGGATTTCCGTACCGGGGTTAAAGGGGTTGGGATAATTCTGGCTCAATTCAAACTGAGACGGTACTGCATTGGCCGTTCCGGAAGCCTCGCTTCTTTGCACATCCACCAGGCGAATCCGTTTCCCGTATACCCAGCGGCCGGGCCAGTTTTCGGTCATATCGATGGTGGTACTTCCCCGGTCATCCCCAATTTGAAGCTGGAACGGCAAACCCGTGGGACCCAATGCATAGGTAGAACTTAAATCCATGCCCACACCGGCGTACCCAAACAGGCCGTTTACACCGTTCACGGTTACGATGTACATATTTTCTTTCCCATCGGCACTTTGATAGAGGTAGATTGTAGTATCTTTTAAGCCCAGTTTAAAATTCCGGTAGCTGTCCACAATCTTAAACGAATTGGGTGGAATAACCGTCGTGAAATTCCCCACCTGGAAAGTTACTTCTTCATTCACCGGATCAAAGCCGTTAGAATTGTCATGAATTGTGAAATTGCCCTGGACAAACACACGCGGTTCATGATTGAATACCAAACGGGCAAAGTCGATGTTGAACTCCTTCATTACGTACACTTCGGGCACATTATTGATAACGGTGGAGAATTCTTCCACCCGAACAAATTCCGGTACCGATTGGGGCGTAAATCCACAGCCTTCTTCCACAAACGGTAATTGATTTTTGGCCGGTTCCGACCCATTCCGGTTTTCGATGGTAATTTTAAACGAATAGTTCCCGCTACCAGCACCGGCAAAATCATTGAAAATGGTGGAGTAGATTCCGTCGCCAGCCACTTCATCCCCATGGGACGCATTTCCATCGTCGTACAATTGAATGGTGGTGGTGGAATTGTCCGGTCGGGTAACAATCCCCGTTACGGTAGCGTTGACTACCGGTTCTCCGGCGACAACCGATGCCCGGATAATCACTGGTTCGGGGTAAGTAAAGGTACTTTTTACCGGTCCGGCAAAGGTGGAAACATCCCGGCTGTTCCCAAAAGCGATCATGCTGTAGGGCGTTTCGCTGCTAATGGAATTTCCACTCACCACTACCTGCCAGTCACCCACTTCCGGCTGCACGATCCGAAAATATTTGTGCGCCGTTCCTTTCACAAATTCCACATTCCCGGAAGCGGCATTGGTGTCGATGACCTGGCCGGACGGTGAAACCAGACTCAAGTCCAGTTCGCTACCGGAAGGATAATTCAGTTCAAACGTAATCTCCCGCGTAAAACCGTCCACATAGGTCGTGGTGGTTTGGGTTTCCCCGGGATTTACCTGACCGGAAACGGACGCATACAAATCTTCGGAACGGGCTTTGGCATAAATGACGGTAAAAATTTGCGCCAAATCCTGTTCTGATTGAGCGAAGTGGTAGGTTCCACCGGTTTGGAAGGCAATATCGGACATCAAATCCGCATCCACATCATTTCCCAGACCAATGGTATAGACCTTCACACCCCGTTCAATTAAATCCGGTAACACGTCGTAGGGCGATTCACCGGTATTGTGGCGCCCGTCGGATAACAGGACGATAACTTCTGTACATCCTACCGGATTACTCCCATTTCCGGTAATCTCATTGAGGGAAGTACGCAATCCGGCACCGATGCTGGTCGCGCCACTGGCCACCAGACCATCAATTGCTGCTTTGGCATCATCTTTATCCTGCTGGGTGACTAACTCCTGCATGGGATAATCCACCGAACCAGAACTGGAATAGGATGTAACCGCAAGATGTTCACCAAAATGGGCCAGGTCCACAAAAATTTTCGCTCCCACTTTGGCTAACCGAATTTTTTCCCCCGCCATGCTACCGGAGCGGTCAATACAGGTAACCAACCGGCTGACGGGATCGATGACGATAAACTCAATCGGTTCATACCCACTGATATCGTCCGTGGGCTCTGCCGTGGGATACTGGAGATTGGTGTTGCGGACAATAGTACTCCAGCTATCTTCGCCATTCAACAGTTGCTGGGCAGTTTGGAGCACATTGCCCTGGGCATCGGTATATCCGTAATTGTGGGACGTTGCCCAGCCCAGTGCACTATCGGTACAGAATTCAAACCGATGATTTTTAACCGGCGTTTTGGCACCCCCATCCATCACAGAGACCACCGGATCGGTATTCGACACGCAAAAAAATCGGTCGTCCTCCAACCAGGGGCCGGAACCGTTCACTTTACCGCGGTGCTCGTCATACAACCCAAATCCATAGTGGGCAAATGCCTGCAACAACGCAAACGGCCCGTAAAGCGTATCCGACAGGCTTTTGTGGGATTGATAAATGGTCATGTGTTCATTGGGAACCCCAAAACCCAGTACCGGCGAAAAGGCACACCCATCCCCATCCAGAATCCACACATCGGCTTTTTCTTTGGAAAATCCGCATTTGGAAACGTACACTTTGCCAATTTGCAACTGTTTTTCGGTGGCGTTATACAACATCTTGGAAAATTCTTCGAATACCGCATGCCAGGAGTTTAAATCTTGTTCATCGTAATTTACATACACCACCAAATCAATTTTTCCGGGATTGATTTTAGTTTCCTGAGACCTGGCAACGCCCATCAAAAGGAACATAGTTAAAACAATTAAACCGATAAATGCCCGTTTCATGATTCCTCCTCCTGCTTTTTTGGGTTTACAAGCATTGGGATGAAATCCGCAAACCAACTAAATCCAAGGCGGCGGGAGTGGAAAAAGCGGTAGGTGAAACAGTAAGGCCTCCCGCGGATAAATAATCCGTTCCGGCCTACAACATATTTTACCACACGTAATTAACATGAGACATCATCACGTGGTTTATTCTGTTCCAAATCAGAGGCAAATGAACCGTTTACCTGAAAAACCGGTATGTAATCCGTTGAAGTTGAGATAACCCTCCTTGCAAGCATTGGGAAGAAATGCATACGAAATGCCAAAAAAGAAATGCATTATTGTAATAATATTTCTCGGGTAACGTGGTAATTTTTGCAACAGCGCTGCTGTACCGTAGTGGCAAATTTTGCCACTATCTTCCCGATTCACATCGCGTTAAAAATTTTTTACAGATGGTAACAAAAATGGCGATGATTCTTACTTAACAACACCAAACGGAGGGTCTATGTTCATGATAAACCGTTGGATTCTTGTTTTTGCACTCTTATCGAGTCTTATTTATCCCCTGTCTTCTCAGGAGTTAACCACAGCCACATCCACTATTTTTAGTGGATCTGGAAACTGTGCTACCTGCCATGCTCCGGGGTCACCCAATACAGCAGCGCTGGTGGATAGCAAGGGCCGCGATGTTTCGCCGGTTACTCTGTGGCGTTCCACCATGATGGCAAACGCAGCCAGAGATCCCTTGTGGCGCGCCAAAGTCAGTGTGGAAACCAAATTAACGCCTTCCCTTAAAGCATTTATTGAAGATAAATGTACCACGTGCCATGCTCCCATGGGCCGCACCCAGGCTATTGCAGATGGGGCGGATTACTACTCCATTGCCGAAATGGAGCAAAGCCCCCTGGCGCTGGACGGGGTGAGCTGTACGGTGTGTCATCAGATTAAGGATGTGAATCTGGGCACTCCGGAAAGCTTTTCCGGGCATTACGTTATTGAAAATGACCGGTTGATTTACGGCCCCTATGCTAATCCGGTGACGGGCCCCATGCAAAACTCTGTTAATTATACTCCGGTGCATAGTGTGCATATTAAATCCTCGGAACTCTGTGCCACCTGCCATACTCTTTTTACCCCTACCGTGGACGAAAACGGCAACGTGGTGGGTGAAATTGCCGAACAGACGCCCTATCTGGAGTGGAAGAATAGTACCTATCCCCAGCAAAACATTGAGTGCCAGACCTGCCATGTTCCCGAAATCAATGAAGGGATTGTGATTTCCAATCGGCCGGTGTCCTTGAGCGCCCGAACCCCATTCGGCCTGCATTATTTTGTTGGGGGCAATGTGTTTATGCTAAAAATGCTCAAAGCCCATGGGAATGAACTGGGTGTTACCGCTACGGCAACGCAATTCGATAGTACCATTGCGCGTACACTGCGACTGCTTCAAAACGAAACTGTGCGGTTAAACGCCACGGCCGATTTTCCAACAGATGACACGCTGCGTATTCGGGTAGCAGTACAAAATTTAAGCGGACACAAATTTCCTACCGGATATCCCAGTCGACGGGCATGGCTCCACGTGGTCGTTACCAATGCGAATGGCACGGTGATTTTTGAATCCGGTGCGTGGGATCCCGAAAGTGGCGAAATCCGGAATCTGGATGATGGGTACGAACCCCATTACGACCGGATTACGGACAGTGCCCAGGTACAAATTTACGAAGCCATTATGGGCAATACGGCCGGGGACGTAACCTACACGCTATTACGAGGCGCCACTTACCTGAAGGATAACCGATTGCCGCCGCTTGGCTTTACCACAACGCATATCAGTTATGACTCAACCCAGATCTACGGCAGGGCAGCAGAAGACCCCAATTTTAACCGGAATGGGGATCAGGAAGGTACCGGAATTGATACCGTTACCTACATTATCGGAAATGTTTCCGCCAATACGGATTACCAGATTACGGTAGAAATGGTTTACCAAACTGCCATGCCCCGGTTTATTGCAGACCTGCTTCAGCACGATACCCCGGAAGTCACCCGATTTTCCGGATACTACCAGGCGGCGGACAAAACCCCCATTCCCGTGGCCAGTATTACAGTGGGCGCCGGTCCCACTGGAATTGACCACCCCGACCCCGCAGTGGTGGCAGAAACCCCATTGCTGGTTCAGGCCTATCCCAATCCGTTTAATCCCCAGGTCAATCTCCGCATTCAGGCGCGGGAAACCGGCTGGCTAACCGTGACCATTTACACGGTGCAGGGCCAGAAACTCCACACCCTGTATTCCGGTATCGCTCCGGCTGGCACTACCACCCTTCAATGGGACGGGAAAACGGCTGCCCATACCGTTGCCAGCGGCATGTATTACGTGGTTGCTACCTTAAAAACGCCCCACCAGCAATATCAGAGCGTAAAGCGTATTTTACTGGTAAAATAAGAACAAAACGGAAGTGGAAGTGCCCATCCCCGGTTCCACGAAGGGAGCCGGGGATTTTGATTTAAAGGGCGGACGCGCGCTTAATTAATTCCCGCGCAATTACCAGACGCTGAATATCCGAAGTGCCTTCTCCAATGGTACCAATTTTGGAATCCCGGTAAAATTTTTCGACGGGATATTCTTTAATAAATCCGTACCCGCCAAAGGTTTGCACGGCCATATCCGACACCCGTACGGCCAGTTCACTGGCATACAGTTTTGCCATGGAGGCAGCCAGGGAATAATCTTTTCCGGCATCCGCCAACCAGGCTGCCTGATAGGTCAGCAAGCGCGCCGCTTCAATTTCCGTGGCCATATCGGCCAGCCGGAATTGCACCGCCTGAAAATGCGCAATGGGTTGTCCAAATGCTTCCCGTTCCAGAGCATATTTCAAAGTGTGTTCATACGCACCGCGGGCAATTCCCAGACTCATAGCGGCAATGCTAATGCGTCCTCCGGAAAGGATTTTAAGGGCTTGTTTGTACCCTTCGCCTTCATTTCCCAGCAAATTCTCTTCCGGAATAGCACAATCTTCAAAAAACAATTCTGCTGTATCGCTGGCCCGCGTACCCAGCTTATTCATGGGATTTCCAATGGTGTAACCCGGTGTTCCTTTTTCCACCACAAACGCGGAAATGCCTTTTTTACCCTTTTCGGGATTGGTGCGCGCCATTACCACCACATAATCTGCATAGTTGGGATTGGTAATGAAGGTCTTCTGCCCATTTAACACCCACTGATTTCCCTTTTTAACCGCCGTGGTTTTAAGGGAGGCCGCATCGCTGCCACAACAGGGTTCGGTTAATGCCCACGCTGCCAGGGACTTTCCCTGCGCCAGATGGGTTACAAATTTTTTCCGCTGGGCCTCATTACCGAACGTGTAAATATGGTTGGTACCCAGACTATTGTGCGCCGCAACGGTAAGTCCAATGGACGGATCAACTGCGGACAATTCTTCCACAATCAATACATACTCCATGTACCCCATGCCGGCACCACCGTATTCTTCCGGGAAAATCACCCCCAGCAAACCCAGTTCGGCCAGCTTGGGAATTAAATGTTCGGGAAATTTTTTGGCTTCATCATATTCCATGATATGCGGCGCAATCTCCTCCCGGGCAAATTCCCGCACCATATCGCGAATGGAAAGTTGTTCTTCGGTCAGTTCAAAATTCATAGTGCGCTCCTGTGGTTAAGGTTTATGAAAACAATTTTTGAAAATGGCTTTTCTTCAATAAATTCTATTTTGTTTAAATCGAACCGTTTTGGAAAAAACAAAAGTTAATATCGAAAAAAAATACAACGCAAACCGGGAGAATAAAAAGGAGTTTCCAAAATATGGCAAAAAGCAAAAAGAAGAAAAAACAGACCGGAACACCAGCCGAGAAGTCCGGGAAGCAATCTTCATCTCTTCCCTTGTTACAGAAACTGGAACATCCGCGCAGCGCCGTATTGTTTGCTGTTCTGTTATTGATTTACCTGGTATTCTTTTATGCCCCGTTGGCCTTTGAAGGGTTAGAATTGGGCGGTGCGGACCAGATTTCCATGATTGGCAAATTTCATCAAATCTGGGAATTCCAGAAGCAAACCGGCGAGCACGCTTTGTGGAATCCGGCCATGTTTGGCGGGATGCCCTTTTATCACCTGTATAAACCCCTGTCGATTTCCATTGATACGTTTTTGAATGGTACAAAATTTCTGTTCAACTGGCGCATCTGGTTTCTCTGGCTGGGGGGCCTGGGCATGTTCTTTTTACTTCGTTATTTGAAAATCCCGGTTATTGGTGCAGCACTGGCGGCTTTTGCCTTCATTATGATGCCCCATTACCAGGCGTTGATTGCGGTGGGGCACAACACCAAATTCCGGGCATTAATGTGGACGCCCTGGGTGGTTCTGACCTTCTGGCATTTCGTCAATCGCCGCACCCTTGCCGGCGCTTTATGGTTTGGACTATTGTTCACCCTGTTAATGCGCACCCAGCATTATCAAATCATTTTTTACGTGATGATGTTCCTGCTTTTTATTGGAATTGTCCCATACGTTAAGATGATTCAAACCAAAAATTGGGCCGATTTTCGGCGCTTCAACCTTCTGCTAATTGGGGTGGTTCTCGTCACCGGATTGGCCATTGCCCAACAGGTATTACCGATTAAAGAATACACCCCCTACTCCACCCGCGGCGGTCAGGCTGTTCATATTGATAAAACGGTGGAAGCTAAAGAGAAAAAAGGCGTTGGGCTGGATTACGCCACGCGCTGGTCCTACAGTCTCACGGAATTCTGGAATTTAATTATCCCCAAGTTTCACGGGGGAACATCCAATGAATTGTATACCGGCGATGCTGTCCCCCAATTAAAAAATCAAACCATCCCGGCTTACTGGGGCAGCATGCCCTTCACGCAATCGTATGAATACCTGGGAATTCTGGTGGTATTTTTCGCTCTCCTGGGATTAATCTTTTACTGGGATAATCCACTCATCAAATCCGTTTTCGCCTTTAATATCCTGGCATTTTTGTTGAGTCTGGGCAAACATTTTATGGCGTTCTACAAATTGTTTTTTTATTACGTGCCTTATTTTGACAAATTCCGCGTCCCCAGCATGATTCTCACCATGGTAATGTTTACAACCCCGTTGTTGGCTGCTTATGGCTTGAAGGGATTACAGGAGGAAAAATGGCGCGAGCCCCGATTCCGCAAAGCGCTTTGGGCTGCTGGCATTGGTTTCCTTTTCTTACTGGTGATTCCCCTGCTATTTGGGAGCAGCTTTTCCCTAACCGCCCCCGGCGAACTGGAACGGTTTACCCGCTTTTACGGGGCGGAAAATGCCCGCCGATTTGTGGAAATGCTTCGTCAGGCGCGGCTGGATATTTTAACGTCATCAACACTGCGGACACTGGGATTTTTCCTGAGTGGACTGGCAATTTTTGGGCTCTGGTATAAAAAAATCATTGGTCGGGATGTGGCGATACTGGCTATGGTACTCGTTGCAGTAATAGATACAGCGACCATCTCCCACCACTATCTGGACGGGAAATATGTGGATACGGAACGGTTGAAACAGCAAACCTACCAAAAGAATACCTTGGATGCCGTATTGGAAAAAGACCGTTCGTTTTTCCGCGTGGCACCACCGTTACAATCCATTACCAATGACACACGCTGGAGCTATTATTACCACTCCATCGGCGGATATTCCCCGGCTAAATTGCAGGTATTTCAGGATATTGTGGACAACAATCTGTTCCGTTCGGTGGATACTCAGCTTCCCTTTAATTTAAATATTATTTCCATGCTGAACGGGAAATACCTGGTCACGCGCCGGGAATGGAAGCACCCCGCCTTACGACTTCTGGCCCGGGATCCCGCCACCAAACTATTCCTGCTGCAAAACACGCAGGCTGTACCCCGTGCGTATTTTGTAGATACGGTTCGGGTTATTCCCGATCCGGTGGAACGGCTGAAATTCATGAACACTCGGGCGTTTAATCCGGCCAAAATCGCCATACTGGAAAAACCCGTGGAGCAGTCCATTCAGGCACCGGATTCCTCCACCATCACCATTACCCATTACGACCCCAATCGTATGGAACTGAAGTACTTTGCATCCCAGCCAGGACTTCTGGTGATTTCGGAAGCATACTATCCCAAAGGCTGGAAGGCCATGCTGGACGGGGAAAAAGAACTGCCCATCTTAAAAACCAACCACATGTTGCGCTCGGTGGTAGTCCCCTCCGGGGAACATATCCTGAAACTTGTCTTCCATCCGGAAACTTTTTACCGGGCAGCGCGGTTATCGTGGGCGGGCATGGGTATTTTTTATCTCGGACTGATTTTGCAACTGGTTGGATACATTCGGAAAAATCCGGATGTATTGAAAAAGTGGAAGAGCAACACCTAACATGAAGACGGTTTTAATCGTTACCTATTATTGGCCACCAGCGGGGGGGCCTGGCGTTCAGCGGGTACTAAAATTTGCCAAATATTTGCCGGCATTTGGGTGGCGCCCGGTTATTCTCACTGTAAAAAAAGGGGAATATTTTGCTCTTGACCCTTCCCTGGAACAGGAAGCGCAGGGCATTACGGTCTACCGTTCCGGCATTCTGGAACCGGGGAACCTGTACCGCAAGATCACGGGGATGCGTACTGAAGACCCCATTCCTGTCGGCGTGCTGGAAAAGCCGCCCACCAGCCTGGGGCAAAAAATTTCCCACGCCATTCGCCGCAACCTCTTCATCCC
>WGBF01000362.1 GCA_015494485.1 bacterium
AATTAAAGATGTGTGCCGGAATCCGCAATTTTAACGTGCAAAAGCAGAAGAGGTAGCCAGTATTGAGGGGGACGGCAGCGATGGCCCTTCCTGCAGTTGACAAACACCGCATTCCCAAACATTGCTAAAAAATTGTGCCTTTGAAGAATGGTTGTCCCGCTGAATTCAGGAATAGGGTAGCAGGAAAAATTCAATAAAAAACGGGCATCTGTGGTTTGCAAAAAACCATCAAATGCCCGCCAAAATAATGCCGTGCCGGCTTCCGTTGGGGAAACCTGCCGGATTAATTCAATTCAATGTGCGGCGCTTTTTTCTGGAATTGGTGGCGCATTTCCGTTTCAAAGAAAAATTCGCTTTCTCCAAATGCCGGTTCCAGATCGTCCAGCCAGATGGCATCCGGGTTGTACCGGGCAAAGAAAGGCCGGTGTACCCAATCCGGATTGCGTCCCTGGAGGAAGCGGAGCACAAACACCTTTTCGTCATGAATTTCGCTAACGCCCAGAATCTGCACTTTCCCGGGGGTAGCGGACATACTGGGACCTCGCACCGTGCGGGCCAACCCGCTGGTTTTTTGGTACGCCTCCCGGAAGATGCGCCAGGCGTTTTCCAGTGTAATGCCAAAGTAGTGTTGCGCCCCGGTATCCCGAACCACAAACATGTAATAGGGAATCATCCCCAGATTTACCTGTTTCCGCCACATCTGTGCCCAGACGGAAGCGTCCGCGTTAATGTTGTTGAGAATGGGGGACTGGGTGCGGATTTCGGCGCCCGTGGCACGAATGCGCCGAATGGCTTCCTGAACCGCCGGGGTTTCCAGTTCCACCGGATGGGAAAAATGCGCCATTAATGCCAGATGTTTTCCTTTTTGGACCACCCGTTCAAAAAGACGCAGCAGGTCATCCGCATCCGGGTCACTGAGGAACCGGTAGGGCCAGTATGCCAGCGCTTTACTCCCAATGCGGATATTCTGTACGTGCGGTAAGTCGGCTTCCAGGATGGCATCAATATAGGCGGCTAAAAATTTAGTGCGCATAATCAACGGGTCACCACCGGTAAATAGCACGTCCGTTACTTCCCGATGGGCTTTTAAGTAGGCCACCAGCAGGGAACCTTCCCGCGCAGCAAATTTTAGTTCATCCATGCCCACAAATTGCGGCCATCGGAAACAGAATGTGCAGTACGCATGGCAGGTTTGTCCGTGACTGGGAAAAAATAGCACGGTTTGCTGGTACTTATGCTGAAGACCATGCAACGGTTCACCCTGAATTTTGGGGACGTTGAGTTCCAGTTGTCCGGCAGGATGGGGATTTAATTTTAAGCGAATTTCATTGGCCGCCTGCTGAATTTCCGATTTGGGGGCATTCCGCTTCAGCAATTGCTGAATCCGTTCGTAGTGGGCGGGTACCAGCATGTCCTTCTGCGGAAAATTCAAAACAAATATGGGGTCTTCCGGAAGCCGGTCCCACTGAATTAATTCGTTAATTACGTATGTATTGGTTTTAAATGGCAACACGCGCCCAACGACTTCAATGGCTTCCAGTTGTTCGGCGCTTAGTTTTTCAATTTGGGGAATTTTCCGGTAATTGTGCAGTGAAAAAGATTTATACGGATAGGGTGGTTTATAATTGGTCATAGGTCACCTCCTTGAATTTAATGTTAACCGTTTACCCGTTCAATAGCCCGAATCCTTCGGGTCGTTGCAGGCGGAACTACCCCTCAATCTATATATAAAAATCTTGGTGAGAATTTCAACAAAAAAATATTTTATTCACTAAAATGGAAGAAAAACTCCACTACCGGCGTAGACAACCGGGGCTCCACCAGGCCGTGGGTTCGTATTTCCTGACCTTCCAGCGGTACCTGTGCACGCAAATAGCCCTTGATGTACTCAGCCCGTTTTACAGCCAGATTTTGTAAATACGCTGGATCTCCGCTTTGAGGAAGCCGAACCTGGACGTGATATCTCTCCTGGGGAAATGAGAGAATGGCATCCAGGAATGTGTTGATTTTCGGGATGGCTTCGGGAGGAAGCTCAATTTGCCCCGGGGAGTAGGGGAAATTCGAAAAACGAATTAAGACCGTGTTTTCAGAAACAAACAGTTTACCC
>WGBF01000363.1 GCA_015494485.1 bacterium
CATTCTGGCGTTCTTTTTGTTTTTATTTGGAATGCAGTTTGTTATCAAATTTCGTGGAAGGCGGCTAAGGAGCAAGCCCATTCCAGAGGTAGGCGGGAAACTGGGTACTGCCATTCGGAAACATCCCACCGTAATTGCGTATTTTTACAGCCCCTCCTGTAGTGCCTGTCGCACCCAGGAGAAATATCTGCCCAAAGTACAGGAAGTATTTCCTCACATTGTTCGCATTAATGTCCGCAACGACATGGCCACCGCGCAGAAATTTCAGGTAATGGGTACCCCGACCACAGTAATTATTGAAAACGGGCGGATTAAAGAATATTTTGTCGGTGTTGTTTCGCCGCGGGATTTACTCCGGGCGGTTCAAAGTTGAGTACAGAGTGAAAGACTGCCAGTTTCAATCGGCCATCCAATATAAGCAACTATAGGATGATCGCACAGGCAGGGCAATTCTTAAAATCACCTGAGGCAAGCCCTCAGTCCACACCTTCAAACCACCGGGACATTGCCCGCCAGAAGTCCTCTTCTTCCGGGAACACGCGCGCCTTTACCGGCAGCGATTGCAAAAACATTCGTCCGTACATCTTGCGAACAACGCGGGTATCCAGAATAATGATTGCGCCATAATCTTCTTTGCTGCGAATGAGACGGCCAAATCCCTGCCGGAAACGAATAATGGCTTCCGGAACGGTAAATTCCATGAACGGGTTGCCGCCTTCCCGCTGAATCCGTTCAATTTTGGCCTGAATGACCGGCTCCGATGGCACGTCGAAGGGAAGCTTGGTAATCAGTAAAATTTCCAGCGCATTACCGGGGACGTCAATGCCTTCCCAGAAACTGTCCGTACCAAACAACACGGAATTCCGTTCTGTTTTAAAGCGGTTAATCAGGGTATGCCGGCTTCCATCAATGCGTTGCCCCAGCAGGGTAATATTGTTGGACTGAAAATCCAGTTTTAAATCGTAATACATTTCATTAAGCAGGGTATAGGACGTGAACAGCGCCAGCGTACCGCGGGGATGGTGCTTTACCAGTTTGCGGAAAAAATCCTTCAGTAAAATTTTAAAGGAAGGATGACGGGGTTCCGGGAAATAACCGGGCACAATCAACAACACCTGTTCCTGATAATTGAACGGGGAGTCCAGTAACAGCATTTCCAGGCGTTCCGGCTCCACAAAATTCAACCCGATCCGCTTTTTGAAGTAATCCAGGCTGCGGTTAACCGCCAGGGTGGCACTGGTAAACACCGCACTTCGTAAGTTGCTGTACAGGCGCTGACTTAGCACTGCAGCCACATCCAGGGGAGCGGCATACAGGCGAATATCGTCGCTTTCGGCACGGTAGGGTAATTCCAGCCAGTACACAAAGTTGTCCCATTCCGCCGTCAGTAAAAATTCCAGATTTTCCTTTAACATTTGCGCCTGTGCAAACTGGGCATTCAGCTCCTGAACAATCTGTTTTTGCGTGGCAAAGGCTTCTTCCGGTAATTCCTTGAAGTATTCCACCAGATCGTTCAGAAGTTTTAGGAATTCACTGTATTCCGCTTTCCAGTCGTCGAACAGAGGGCCAATGGCCTCCAGAAAGGCATCCTCCCGTTTGTAGCGAATTTTACGCACGTTGTCGTTTTGGGAAGCGTTCTCTGCAACTGTCTGGAGCTGCTGCTTGATGTGGGAAATGAGGCTGCGGAATAAATTCTGCGTCATGGACCAGCCGGTAGTGATGTGTTCAATCAGTGCCGTCCGGTAGGTTTCCAGCGCCTTTTTGTGGGCTTCCTCTATTTCCGCGTAACGCAACCGTTGTTTCAATTGCACCAGAATCCCCAGTTCCCGCTTTTCACGGGTGTACAGGCGGCGAAACACTTCCCGGAATTCCCAGATATTTACCGAAACGCCCAGATAATCCGTGGCTGTTTTTTCAATGTTATGGGCTTCGTCGAAAATTACGTTCTGGTAGTCGGCCAGTACGGCATTGTCTGCGGCCAGGTCTGCGAACAGAAGAGAGTGGTTCACAAAAACCAGATGCGCCTGGGCCGCCTGGTTGCGCGCCTTCCAGAGAAAGCAATCGTTGTAGTACTTGCAGCTACGACCCGGACAGTAATTGTTTTCGGCGATGAATTTACTCCACAGGCCAATGTTCCGTTCAACCCGAAAGGCATTGTTTTCGGCGATGTCGCCGGTCTGGGTATGCTGTACCCAAAAATACAACGGTAACATTTTGCTGCGTTCGTCGGTGGTCAGCCGAACGTTTAAATCATTGAGAATGGTGTACCACTTGTCCAGGCACAAATAATTGCCTTTGCCTTTCAGTAACACCGCTTTAAAAGGAATATTTAAAATGTTTTTTAAGACGGGTAAATCTTTAAAAAACAACTGTTCCTGTAAATTTTTGGTGTTGGTGCTAACAATCACCCGGCCTGCCGGTCCGTAATTCTGCGTTGCCCAGTGAATAGCGGGTACCAGGTATGCCAGTGATTTCCCCGTACCGGTACCGGCCTCCACCACTAAAAATTTTCCCTCATTGAATGCCCGTGCCACCGCACGTGCCATTTCCACCTGGGGGAGGCGCACCTCGTAATTGCCAAATTCCTGCTGCAAAATTCCGCCTTCTTCAAAAAATGCGCCAATGGCATCCTCGTCAATAGGTTGCGTTTTCAGGGACGGTGTGGGAGGCGGGATTTCTTCCCCAATAATATTGTAGAACGATTCCAGCGCCACCGTGGCCTGGTCCAGCCCACCTTCCACCTGAATT
Source organism: bacterium (assembly GCA_015494485.1). Classification (GTDB taxonomy): domain Bacteria; phylum Calditrichota; class Calditrichia; order RBG-13-44-9; family J042; genus WGBF01. The sequence continues at coordinate 2,749 of WGBF01000363.1, forward strand.
TCGCCGCTGGCCATGGCAATAGCCAGTTGCTCAAAAAACCATTGAATGGGATTGTTGGTGCCTTCCAGAATTTTTAAGATGCGTTTTACATCTTTAAACGGGGTTTGAAGGGCTTTGTGGAGCAGGTGAAGGAAAACGTGACCAGCAACCTCTGCATCCGCCAGCGCCCGGTGGGCCTGCGGATTTTCGATGCCAAAGAACCGGGCTACCTGGGTAAGGCTAAAGGCCGGCAAAAAATAAAAATACATTCGGGTGAGTACCACGGTGTCAATTTTTTGATTGGGAAAGAACTGGTACTGAAAGTCGCTTTCATTCCAAAAAATATTCCCCTCTTTGGCTTTGCGGACATGATATTCCAGAAAGGGCAAATCAAACCCCACGTTATGCACAATGAGCGGGCGGGAGCCGATAAATTGCAGAATGTCGTCCGCGACAGCGGAAAACTCCGGGGCTTCCCGCACATCAGCGTTGGAAATGCCCGTAATGCGTTGAATATTTTCCGGAATGGATTTGGTGGGGCGGATTAACTGGCTCATTCGCTCAGTGGGCACACCGTTGACAAAGCGAACAGCCCCAAATTCGATGATGTCCTCTTTCAGATAATCCAAACCGGTTGTTTCAATATCCAGGGCAACAAATTCCTCCAGCCCCAGTACCGGCAGTATTTTTTTCAGTGTTTCCAGCTCAAATGCTTCCATGAGGTCCTGGTTGTTTTTCCGCTTAAAATTTAAACCGATTTTGCCGGAAAAGTGAAGCAATTAAAAATTCCCGGCAGAATTTTGTCCGGTCCAAACGTAATGAAAAAGAATGCCGGAAAAACAAACCGGCAGTTTCTTTTTACCCCGGGGTGAATTAATTTTCAGGAAAATAAAAATGAGGCACGTATGAAACGGACCTTTCCCGAAGCATTGCAAGCGTTTCAGGAGCAGTTTGAAAATATTTTAAGCAAAGTGGTTGAATTTCGGCAGGAACTACACCAGCACCCGGAGTTGAGCTGGCAGGAAGTGGAAACCACACAGCGCATTCGCCGCTTTCTGGAATCCTTTGGCATTACCCGCTTTCATCAGCCCACGGAAACGGGTGGCTGGGTTGATTTTGTCTTTAAGGAAGGGGCGCCATTTGTATTACTACGTGGGGACATTGACGCGTTGCCCATTCAGGATGCCAAGGAGGTTCCCTACAAAAGCCAGAACCCGGGGGTGTGCCACGCCTGCGGGCACGATGTTCACACCGCTGTTGCCGCCGGCGTTGCTGCTGCGGTACAAACGGGTGGCATCCGCCTGCCGCTGAACCTTCGGGTGCTCTTCCAGCCGGCAGAGGAGCCCATCCCCGCCGGCGCCCCCAAAATGATTGAAGCCGGTGTGTTAAAAGATGTGGCATTTGCTC
>WGBF01000364.1 GCA_015494485.1 bacterium
GCGGCCGGTGTGGGCCTGGATGGTACCCTGGCGTCCAATCTGAGTCCCATGGTGCGGGAAATGGCCCAGAAAGTAGGGTATGACCTGACCCAGGGCGGGCTCTCCAGTACGGCGTTAACTTCTGCAGCGTTTAATACCGTCATTCCCTATGGTATTGGGGGAATGATCATCGCGATAGCCTCCTTTTTGTTTGGCTACACCACCCTCCTGGGCTGGGCCTATTATGGTGAACAGTGCCTGGAGTATATTGCTGGCGTCAGGGTAAAAAAGCCGTATCGGTTTGTGTATATCGGTTTGTTGTTCATCGGGGCGCTTCTTCAAGGAAAATACCTGAACATTGTGTGGAATGTGGGGGATATTGCCAATGCTTTAATGGCATTGCCCAACCTCATTGGATTATTGTTCCTGGCAGGATTGGTGGCGCGCATTACACAGGAATCCCTGGGAGGAAAAAAGCGCGTATATTGAATTCTGTAAAATTATTGGCTTTTCGGTTGAAGGATACAGGTTATTTATATAAATTTGCAGTTATGCAAAAGAAATTAGAATGAAATTATGGGTACCGAAAGCAAATTGGTTGAGAAAGGATTCGCTATGAACTCTGAAGAAGTACTTTCACGGAAGAAAGTATGGCACATGTTTGACCGCATTGCCTACCGCTATGATATGCTGAATCGTCTTCTTTCCTTTGGACAGGACATCCGCTGGCGCAACAAGCTGGCCCGGATGTTACCGGACCGCCCGCATTTAAAAGTACTGGACGTGGCAACGGGTACCGGCGATGTTATTTTATCCCTATTCGAAAAAAACCGCAATGTGTTCCAGGCTGTGGGCGTGGATATGTCCGAGAAAATGCTGGAAATCGGGCGGCGCAAAATGCACGAAAACCATCTGGACAAGGTGGTGGAAATGCGCCTGGGGGATGCCGCCAAACTGCCGTTTGAAGATGACCAATTCGATGCAGTAACCATTGCGTTTGGTATCCGGAATGTGTACGATGTGGACCAGGCCCTTCAGGAAATGTTACGGGTACTAAAGCCCGGTGGACGGGCATTAATTCTGGAATTTTCTTTACCTGCCCAGTCCCTTATTCGCAATGCGTATTTGTTGTATTTTCGCCATGTTCTCCCGAAAGTGGGCGGGGTTATTTCCGGTGACCCGTATGCCTACCAATACCTGAATAAAACGGTGGAAACATTCCCTTACGGGGATGAATTTTGTGCCATGATGGAGGCCAACGGGTTTCAAAATGTGAAGGCCAGGCCATTAACCCTGGGGGTGGCCACAATATATCAGGGGGATAAAATTTAAACAGATGAGGTTGACGTACTGCCAGCGAACAACAATTAAACCATGAGTGTGATTTAATAATTCATCAGGTGCCATAGCGTAAGGAAACTGGATTTTATGTTACATTTTCCCTTGACCACCGAACAGGATGTTCAGTTGACCCTGGCCGAAGCCAGAGATGCGTTGATTCAAAAATTAATCCTTTTGTTTGAGGCCCTTTCCAAGCATCCCCCCGAAGAATTCATCAACCAGATTTTCCGCATTCAGTTACCCGTTAAATCCGTGGACATGATTGGCTGGTTAATGAACCAGGTCATTGCTCCGGCCGTGTACTGGGAAGACCGCAGCGGGGAGTTCGAAATTGTTGGTGTTGGGGCAGCCGTACAAATTCAGGGGCAGACACGGAAAGAGTACGCTGTTGTCATCGACGAAGTGCAATCCTATCTGGAAAATGCCAGCGATTTTGTGCGCTTTCTGGGCGGATTCCAGTTTAATGGTACCCGGGAAATTGAAGAAAAGTGGAAGCCGTTTGGGGCGTACTGGTTTTTTGTCCCCCAACTGGAAATCTGGCGTCAGGAGGACGTTTTCAACATTGCCCTCAATTTTATTGTGAAAGCCGAGGAACAGTTGCAGGAGCAACTGCAATGCCTGATTCGCTTCCTGAAACGAATTCTCTGGCAGGAAAACCGGCCGAAGGTGCAAATTTCCGGTTACGTGCGGCGGGTGGATGTGCCACAATTTCCGCAATGGAAGCAAATGATTGAAACGGCACTGCATATCTTCCGCACCGCGGATCGGGACAAACTGGTGTTGGCCCGCTGTTCGTCCTTTGAATTTTTACAGCCCCTCAATCCGGTGGAAATATTCCGCCGGTTGAAAGGTGCCACGCCGCAGACGTACCATTTTTATTTTCAACCCCGGGAGCATACGGCATTTGTGGGGGCTTCCCCGGAGCGCC
>WGBF01000365.1 GCA_015494485.1 bacterium
GTGTCTTTCGGTATGTAGAACGGCTGGTAAGCCACGACACCACTTTCAAACTGCTGGCCCATCTGCGGGTATGGTTTTACCGCGCGCTGGAGCCCCTGGCACCGGCACGTTTGCAACAATTCCGCAGCGGGGACATCCATCATCGCATCCTTTCTGATATTCAGAATCTGGAGCACTTCTTTGTCCGGGTGTTGCTGCCACCGGTGGTTGCCGTTTTTATCCTGATACTGGGGTGGCTGATTTACGGCTCTTTCCACTGGCACCTGGCAGCCATTATTTCCGGGGGGTTTCTAACTGCCGGCGTTCTTTTACCCATCGGTATTTACCGGATGACAACCTCCCTGGGGAAAGAACTGACCACCCTGCAGTTGCGCCTGAACGCCCTCGCCACCGATGCGCTGAGCGGACTGGAGGAGCTGTTACTATTTAATGCACTGAACACCGCTCATCAGAATTTTCAGCATCTCCACCAAAGGTATTTGCAGCTTCAGCAGCGGATGGCCAACATCACCGGGCTACAGGAAGGCATGCTCCATGCCATCCAGAGCATAACCATTCTGCTCGTCTTTTTGTTTACTGCACCGCTCATTGCCACCGGTCGCATGGACGGCGTTTATCTGGCCATGTTGGTCATCGGCATCATTGCCCTGTTTGAAGCCATTACCCCCTTGCCGGCGGCATTCCAGCATTACACCGCGGCCAAACAATCCGCCTTCCATTTATTTTCCATTGTGGATACGCAACCCATTGTCCCGGAAACGGGCCTTCAGGTGGAGATTACCCATTCTCCTCCGGAAGTGCGCATCCACCTGCCTGCGTTTACGTATCCGGACAGTACCCGGCCGGTGCTGCAGGATTTTTCCCTCACCCTACCGCCGGGAAAACGGGTGGCAATTGTGGGGGAAACGGGTGCCGGAAAGAGCACCGTGTTTAACCTGTTGTTACGATTCTGGCCGTACCAAACCGGCAGCATTCAACTCAATGGAACGGAATTGAGCACCATTCACCCCGAACGGGCGCGGGAGGTTTTCAGCACCATCACCCAATCCACCATCCTGCTTACCGGGACTATTCGCGACAACCTGCTACTGGCGCGCCCCCATGCCAGTGAAGAAGAACTGTGGTCTGCGCTGGAAGCGGCCCAGCTGGCGGGCTTTGTGCGGCAATTGCCCGGCGGACTGGATGCCGAAGTGGGAACCGAAGGCTGGCAATTTAGCGGCGGGGAACGCCAGCGGCTGGCACTGGCCCGCGCATTACTTAAAAACGCACCCATCTTTTTACTGGATGAACCCACGGCCAATCTGGATGCCGCTACTGAACAGGCCGTTATTCAGGCTATTCTTCAGGCGACGCAGGGAAAATCGCTGTTGCTCATCACCCATCGGCTTATTGGAATGGACGCCATGGATGAAATTCTGGTTTTAAAAAATGGGCGTACGGTGGAACGGGGACCCCACGCCGCCCTTTTACAGCGGGATGGTTATTATACCCGCCTGTATACCCGCCAACAGGAAAGCAGAATGGTTGAAAAACTTAGCACAGAATCGGAGTAATTCTAAACGGCAAGGATTTCGGTAGATACGGTTTCTATTAAAAAACGAAATTGCACGCGCCAACACCGTCAACGGGCAATGGTATCTTCTTGCGTCACCTCATTTTGAGCCGTTCGCCATTGGCCAAACCACAACAATTCAAATTCAGGTCAAACCGAGTGAGGTTTCGATTTTCAGAGACGGGCAGCACAAATATACCATCCCATTGGACATCCAGGAATTTGACAAAGGCAAAGTGGGTTTCACCTGCAGCTGGGGCGCTTCGGCCAAATTTGAGAACATGGAAATTCAGTTATATGAATAATATTTTCCCGAACAACGCATAAACACCTTAAATTTTTAAAATAATACTCGTACCCCATTCTGCATAAAATTTTAATAGATTTTCCCCCGGTAAATGGTTAAAATTCAGCCTGTTTTTGCACACAACATTACAACGGGGGATTGCATGAAGGTTTCATCACTGCTGGGGCGCATTGCCAAATCGGAGACCATTCGGGTTAAAGAAAAAGCCCTGCAACTGAAAGCCCAGGGGGTGGAGGTACTGGATTTAACCGCCGGGGAACCGGATTTTCCCACCCCGGAAAACATTTGCCAGGCGGGTATCCGGGCCATTGAGGAGGGATTTACCAAATATACCGCCGCATCAGGCATCCCCGCACTGCGGGAAGCCGTGGCCCGAAAGTTAAAAGAGGAAAACGGGCTGGATTATCAGAGCAATCAGGTTATTATTGCCGCAGGGGCGAAACCGGCTATTGCAACGGCGCTAACTGTTTTGCTGGAACCGGGACAGGAAGTAATGATCCAGGCCCCCTACTGGGTGAGTTATCCGGAACAAATTAAACTGGCCGGCGGCAACCCGGTTGTCGTGCCTACCTTTGACACCAATTTTAAGTTAACCCCGGAACTGCTCCGGCAGTATGCAACATCCAATACCGTGGGGCTTATTTTTAACTCCCCGGCCAATCCCACCGGCATTGTGTACACCCGGGAGGAAATGGCGGCCCTGGCCGAAGCAATTCAGGAACTGGACCTGTGGGTGATTTCCGATGAAATCTACGAAAAATTAATCTTTGACGGCCTTTCCCATTACAGCATGGCAGCTTTTCCAGGCATGATGGAACGCACGATTGTGATTAACGGGGTATCCAAAGCCTACGCCATGACGGGATGGCGCATTGGCTATGCCGCCGGCCCCACAGAGGTTATTCAGGCTATGGGAAAAGTTCAAAGCCATTATGCTACGGCCACATCCATTTCCCAGAAAGCCGCGCTGGAAGCGTTAAACGGGGACCAGCGTGCGGTGGAAACCATGCGCCAGAAATTTGAACAACGCCGCAACTTTGTTCTGGATGGGTTAAAAAACATTTCCGCGCTAAAACCGGTGCATCCGCAGGGGGCATTTTACGTGTTTGTGGATGTGAGTGCGGTTCTTGGAAAGTCGGTTGATGGACATTCCATTACCACCAGCCTGGATTTTTGCAATTACTTAATCGAAACGGAACACCTGGTTGCGGTTCCCGGTGGTGGTTTCGGTGCACCAAATTTTATTCGACTTTCATTTGCCAATTCCGATGATACATTACAACAGGCCCTGACTGCACTAAAACGCGGTACGGAGCGATTGATGCAATAGGAGGTGCGTATGCCAACATACGAATACAAATGCAAGCAATGCGGACATCAGTTCGAAGCATTTCAGAAGATCAGCGATGACCCGTTAACCGAATGCCCAGAATGTGGTGGCGAAGTGGTTCGCCTAATCAGCGGCGGCACGGGACTCATCTTTAAGGGAAGCGGGTTCTACTTAACCGATTATGCCCGGAAAAACAGTTCATCGGCGCCTAAAAACGGGAATGGCAAGGCGCAGAGCAAAAGCGAAAGCAAAACCAGCAGTAAGTCGGAATCATCTGATTCCAAATAAAACCGGTGGGTAAAACCGTACAGTACGGTTGGCCCCCCGGACCAGCAAAATCTCCAATTAAAAATACAACAGAAAAGGAGGCACTTATGTACAAACATATTCAGGTACCCTCGGACGGCGAACCGGTCCGGGTGGAAAATGGCAAGTACGTTATCCCCGATAATCCCATCATTCCCTTTATTGAAGGTGACGGCATTGGCCCGGACATCTGGCGGGCCGCCCAGAAAGTGTTTGACGCCGCGGTGGAAAAGGCCTACGGCGGAAAACGCAAAATCGCCTGGATGGAAATTTACGCTGGCGAAAAGGCCCATCAACTGTACGGGGAATGGTTACCGGAAGAAACCATTCAGGCCATCCGCGATTATTACATTGCTATTAAAGGCCCATTAACCACCCCCGTGGGCGGCGGGTTCCGCAGCTTGAATGTAACCATCCGCCAGGTGTTGAATTTGTACGCCTGTATCCGCCCCGTCAAATATTACAAAGGCGTGCCCAGCCCCGTAAAAGAACCGGAACGCATGAACGTGGTGATTTTCCGGGAAAATACCGAAGACGTGTACGCCGGCATCGAATGGCAAAAAGGATCCCCGGAAGTGAAAAAGGTGATTGAGTTCCTGAACAGCGAAATGGGTACCAAAATCCCGGACGATGCGGGCATTGGCATTAAACCCATCAGCGAAACGGGCACCAAGCGGCTGGTCCGCAAAGCCATTGAGTACATGATCCAGAACAACCGCCAGAGCCTTACCCTGGTTCACAAAGGGAACATCATGAAGTACACGGAAGGGGCGTTCAAGGACTGGGGTTACGAAGTGGCCCGGGAAGAATACGGCGACCTGTTCATTACCGAAGAGGAATTGTGGAGCAAATATAACGGCGAAGTGCCCAACGGCAAATACGTCATTAAAGACCGTATTGCAGACAACATGTTGCAGCAAATTCTGACCCGCACCAACGAATACGACGTGATTGCCACCCCCAATTTGAACGGGGATTATTTAAGCGATGCCTGCGCAGCACAGGTGGGTGGTTTGGGCATGGCACCCGGTGCAAACATCGGGGAAATCCACGCCGTATTTGAAGCGACGCACGGTACTGCACCCAAGTATGCCGGGATGGACAAAGTTAATCCCTCCTCCCTCATTCTCTCCGGGGTGCTGATGTTCCAGTACATGGGCTGGAAGGAAGTGTGCGATTTAATTGAAAACGGGCTGGAAAAGGCCATTCAGCAAAAACGGGTCACCTACGACCTGGCCCGCCAGATGGAAGGAAACGTCCAGCCGCTGAAAACTTCGGAATTTGCCCAGGCCATCATTGACAATTTCTAATCGCATCACAAATCCCTGTTGTGAATCTCAGCGCGCTGCGGGAGCCCCTGCAGCGCGTTGTTGTTTTTCCTAACAGGCACAAAAAACAAACGGCGGAGCACTTCTGCACCCCGCCGTTCCAAAAACAACGTTTTTACACTACCACTACTTTCCAAGCACGTCCTTCACTGTTTGACCAATGACAGCCGGGCTTTCCACTACCGTAATGCCGGCTTCCCGTAAGGCTTTCATTTTTTCCGCGGCCGTGCCTTTACCACCGGTAATGATGGCACCGGCATGCCCCATGCGTTTTCCGGGAGGGGCGGTTTGTCCGGCAATAAATGCCACCACCGGCTTGTTGAAGTTCTCTTTAATCCATGCCGCGGCTTCTTCTTCGGCCGTACCACCAATTTCACCAATTAACACCACGGCTTCGGTCTGATCGTCATCCTTAAACAGCTTCAGGGCATCAATAAAGCGGGTACCAATAATGGGATCCCCACCGATGCCGATACAGGTGGACTGCCCCATCCCCAGGCGGGTAATCTGATCCACCGCTTCATAGGTCAGGGTACCGCTTCGGCTAATAACCCCCACGGTTCCTTCGCGGTGGATAAAGCCGGGCATAATGCCAACCTTACATTTTCCGGGGGAAATCACACCCGGGCAATTGGGCCCGATGAGCCGCGAATCCGTATGCTGGAGATGATTGTACACATTCAGCATATCCAGCGCGGGAATGCCTTCCGTAATACACACGATGGTTTCCACACCGGCGTCCGCAGCTTCGTAAATCGCATCCGGGGCAAATGCCGGCGGTACGAAAATGACAGACACATTGGCACCTGTTTCCTTTACGGCTTCTTCTACGGTATTGAATACCGGTACGGTATCATTAAATTTTTGGCCGCCTTTTCCCGGTGTTACACCGGCCACCACATTGGTTCCGTAGTCCATCATTTGCTGGGCATGGAACGACCCTTCTTTTCCGGTAATACCCTGTACAACCACACGGCTATGTTCATCAACGATTATGCTCATGACAACTCCTTCTTCTTTTCACCTGTTTAAACGGTTACTGAATTAAGCTAACCACTTTCCGGGCTGCTTCTTCCAGCGTAGAAGCCACCTCAAAGTTCATCCCAGAGTTTTTCAGCAATTCGGCGGCTTCTTCCGCATTGGTTCCGGCCAGACGGATGACCAGCGGTACGTTAATATCCACCGTTTGGGCGGCTTCAATAATGCCTTTCGCCACCCGGTCGCACCGCACAATGCCACCAAAAATATTCACCAGAATGGCTTTCACATTGGGATCCGATAAAATAATTTTGAACCCGTTCCGTACTGTTTCCACGCTGGCGCCGCCGCCCACATCCAGAAAATTGGCCGGCATGCCACCCGCTAATTTAATGATGTCCATGGTGGCCATGGCCAATCCGGCACCATTCACCATACAGCCTACATTGCCGTCCAGTTTAATGTAGTTTAAGTGATATTTGGACGCTTCCACTTCCAGGGGATCTTCTTCGTGCAGGTCCCGCATTTCGGCAATGTCCGGATGCCGGTACAGGGCATTGTCATCAAAATTCATTTTGGCGTCCAGTGCCAGCACTTCACCGGATCCGGTAACCACCAGGGGATTAATTTCCGCCAGGGAGGCATCGCTTTCCACGAATGCACGATACAACCCAATAATGAACTTTACTGCATTTTTAACCTGAGCGCCTTCCAGCCCCAGCCGAAAAGCAATGCGGCGCGCCTGAAAGGGTTGCAGGCCAATATCCGGCGCCACGTATTCTTTGAAAATGGCATCGGGATTCTCTGCAGCCACCTTTTCAATTTCCACCCCACCTTCGGTGGAGGCCATAATCACCAGCTGCGATTTACTGCGATCCAGCACAATGCCCAGATACAATTCCCGGACAATATCCACACCTTCCTCAACCAGCACCCGGCGCACTTCCTTTCCCTGAGGGCCCGTCTGATGGGTTACCAATTTACTGCCAATCATTTTAGCAGCAATTTCCTTTACTTCCTCAGGGCTTTTGGCCAGTTTCACCCCGCCGGCTTTACCGCGTCCACCGGCGTGAATCTGCGCTTTCACCACAAATACATTGCCACCCAGTTCCTTCGCCGCCGCTTCTGCTTCTTCCGGTGTAAAGGCCACTTTACCACGCGGTACCGCTACACCGTACTTCCGCAAAATGTCCTTCGCTTGATATTCATGAATGTTCATAAAGCATCTCCTTGTTGATATGACCCTTGATTCGCATGAACAATAATTAACATCGTAAAATAAGACAAAAATTTAATGCACTGTTTTACAAAGTGGCAGTGTTTTCTAAAATAACTTTCTTCGCCTCTCGGCGGGGCATTTCCCCCATTTGACGGGATTTCCCCCGAACTGCTTGAGAGTCGTCGCTGTTCACGCTCCCTGTAGTTGCTACTCCATACTGACCAATTTTTAAAATTGAATATTACAGGAACAATATCTCCTGCAACTCGCCCTTGTATTTTTACATTATCACAACAATAAGCACATTACGATTATTATCTCTGAATATCCGGCTTACACAGTAAAATAAAACACTAATCCTGCACGCGTCTGGCACAGGATTTGAAATTGTAAGACTGGTTTATGAAAATGTTACGTCATAGGAGAAATAAATTGCTGATAACGCAAACCATAAACAAAGGAATTGGAACAATGGAGTTTCAAAAGGAATTGCTTCAATTTTCCCGGCAATACATTGCCCGGCCCGTAGCCGAACATTTTCAAATAGAGGAAAAAATTGTGCCGTCCATGGTGCTGGATATTGCGCCATTTGTCATGAATGCACTCAAGGTTCAGATTGATATTTCCAACGGATGGGAATATGTGGAATATCTGCTCAATCAATTCCACTATCTGGCCTCCTCCCGGGCGATTGCCATGGATCAGTGCGCTCTGGAACTTTTTGGTCTGGAAGATAATTCCAAAGAACTGTTAATTGAACTGTTTAACAAGAAATACCAGATTTCGCGCTCCAAAATCCAGCGGATGCTGCCAACACTGGTAACGTATATCATTACGTTCATCTCTTACCAGCGTGATGCCCTGGGTGTTTACGGCGTGATAAATTACATTAATCACGTGGTGGAATATTATCAAAACAAACGAAATTACCGCTTATTGAATCATCTGTACCGGAAAAGCAATGAAAAATTAAACAAGTCCCAAACCAATATCATGGGAATCCTGACCACCCCCTCCCGCAGCACTAAAAAGAAATAACCTTACAGCATTTTCTCTTCCGGTTCTGTATGACTTTTTAAAACAGGGTCAACTGAATTCCGCAGCAGTATTCATTCACCTGTTCACCCCCTCAGCGCCCTGTTCCCGCCCAAATGCGTTTCCGCTGAAACCCGCCAGCCCCGGGGTTTGCCGCACAGATGGTTTCTCCCGACACATTCACAATTTCCCTTCTTACAAACAATCAATGCGTAGAGAATCATTCCCATCTTGGAGCGCTGCTTATTGGATGTTTGAACCCACTTTAAAAAGGGAGTCCCCGGCCCTGCAGGGGGCAGAACCGGGGACTTAGGGATGGGGGGAAGTGGCTTACTGCTATAAAA
>WGBF01000366.1 GCA_015494485.1 bacterium
CTCCACCGAAGCAGCTTTAATTTTTTTCAGCGAACCAAAGGTTTTCAGTAACCGTTCCTTGCGTTTGGGGCCAATGCCGGGAATGTCATCCAGCGGGGAATGCAACAAGCGCTTGGTATGTTGTTTGCGAAAGTGGTGCACTGCAAAGCGGTGGGATTCATCCCGAACATGCTGCAGTAAACGCAATCCCGCATTGCGGCGGGGCAGTGTCTGCGGTTCCGGAAGGTCCGGGTGGTAAATTTCTTCCAGGCGCTTTGCCAGTCCGATGATGGGCTGGTCCGTAATGCCCAGTTCCTTCAAAGCTTTCAGGGCACTGTTGAGCTGTCCCCGGCCGCCATCAATTAAGATTAAATCCGGCATGGGTTGGCCTTCCTCCAGCACCCGTTTGTACCGGCGATACACCGCCTCATACATCATGGCAAAATCATCCGGTGTGCTTTTGCTGCGGATTTTAAAGATGCGGTAATCGCTTTTGCGCGGTTTGCCATTCACAAATGTGACCATGGAGGCTACCGCATTTTGTCCCTGAATGTTGGAGATGTCAAAGGCCTCAATGCGCCGCGGAGGTGTTTCCAGCTTCAGCGCTTTTTGAAGCTCCCGCACGTTGTAGGGCACATAGTCGCTTTTCTTCATTTTTTGCAGCAACAGTTCGTCCAGTAAAAAGCGGGCATTTTTTTGTGCCAGATGAATCAATTGATGTTTGTCCCCCCGCTGGGGAACCTCCAGATAAACCTTTCCCCCGGCTTTTTCTTCCAGCCAGGATTTCAGTGTTTCCGCTTCTTCCGGTAAAAACGGAAGGGCCAGATGCCGGGGAATGGTATCGGCAATCATGTAAAATTGCTGCAAAAAGCCCCGCAGAATTTGCTCTGGTTGTTTGTCGGCAACACCTTCCAGGTAAAAATGCTGCCGGCCAATCACCTTGCCGTCGCGGATTTTAAACACCACAGCACAGGCATCTTCCCCTTCATGGGCCAGGGCCACAATGTCCCGGTCCTCAAAATCAGTGAGTACGACTTTGTGTCCCTTAAAATAATAATTTTCGATCATCTGGATTTGGTCCCGCAATCGGGCCGCTTCTTCAAATCGCATGTCTGCTGCTGCTTGGTGCATGCATTCCCGCAGGGTTTGCAGCAATTGGCGGGTTTTGCCCTTCAGGAACTGTTCAACCTGGTTAATCATGGCGTTGTATTCTTCCTGGCTCACCAGACCCTGGCAGGGGCCCTGGCAGCGGTGAATGTGGTAATCCAGGCACAGCTTAATTTTACCCGACGCAATCACCTTGTCGTCAATGTAGTAATGGCAGGAACGCACCGGAAACACCCGGCGCATGGTCTTCATGATGTTCCGGAGGTCTTTCACATCCGTGTAGGGACCCAGGTAACGGGAACCATCCCGCACCAGCTTGCGGGTAACAAACACCCGGGGGTACGGTTCATTGGTAATGCGAATGTGGGGGTAGCTTTTGTCATCCCGCAGAATAACGTTGTACCGCGGTTTGTGCTCCTTAATTAAATTGGCTTCCAGTATCAGGGCTTCCACTTCGGAATCCACCAGAATAACTTCAATGGCGGCTACCTTTTCCACCAGGCGGCGGGTTTTGGGGTCCAGCGTTCGGGCGTTCTGGAAGTAGCTGCGCACCCGATTGCGCAAATTCTTGGCTTTTCCCACATAAATTACGGTGCCGTTGGCATTGCGGAACAGGTACACGCCCGGGAGAGTGGGCAGATTGCTCAGTTCATCTTTGTGAACGATTTGGGATGTCGGCTTTTCCATGCACGCAATTTAATTTTTAATTCCCGTAAAATCGAACGTTAATTTTACCACACAGGGTTCCCGGCACAAATGGGCGGTGAAGGTTTTTCCTGCTTTTATCCGGGCGGGAATCGCAATATATTTACCTCACGTCTGGAGCAAAAACAAAACCCAAAACAGGAGACCCGGCATTGGACATTCCCGACTTATTATCGGATTTAAACCCTGTGCAGCAGGAAGCGGTTCTGTACAACGACGGCCCGTTGCTCATATTGGCGGGGGCGGGTAGCGGCAAAACCCGCGTGTTAACCTACAAAATTGCCTACCTCATTCAACAAGGGGTAGTAAAACCCTGGCAAATACTGGCAGTTACCTTTACCAACAAAGCCGCCAACGAAATGAAAGAGCGGGTGGAACGCCTGCTGAATACCAGCGTGCAGGGCCTGTGGATTGGCACCTTCCACTCCATTTGTGCCCGTATTTTGCGGCGGGAAGCCAACCACCTGGGGATTGCCCGCGATTTTACCATTTACGATACAGACGACCAGTTGCAGGTGATGCAGCGGATTATGGATTACCTGAATATCAATAAAGAGTTGATTAAGCCCCGCTCCGTGCAATATGCCATCAGTGCGGCCAAAAATAACATGATAACCCCCCGGGCGTACGAACAAAGCGCAAAGGATTTTAAGGAGAAAACCATCGCCAAAATTTACTGGGAGTATCAGGTGGCGCTGGAACGTCACAACGCGTTGGATTTTGACGATTTGCTGTTGAAACCGCTGGATTTGTTCACCGCCAACGAAGAGGTGCTGCAGAAATATCAGCAGCTTTTCCAGTACATTCTGGTGGATGAGTACCAGGATACCAACAAGGCCCAATACCATTTTATCCGCATGCTCTCTGCGGCGCACCGGCGGGTGTGCGTGGTGGGGGATGAGGACCAGAGCATTTACCGCTGGCGGGGCGCGGACATCTACAACATCTTAAATTTTGAGAAGGACTTCCCGGAATGCAAAGTGATTCGTCTGGAGCAGAATTACCGCTCCACCCAGACCATTCTGGATGCGGCCAATGAGGTGGTGGCGCACAACGTCAACCGGCTGGGGAAAACCCTGTGGAGCGATAAAGGGCAGGGCGAAAAAATCACCATCCTGCGAAGCGGTTCGGAGGTGGAAGAGGCCATGCAGGTGGTGAACATCATCCGCCGGGAAACCTTGCACAACAATCTTTCCTACCGGGATATTGCCATTCTGTACCGCACCAATGCCCAGTCCCGTGCCCTGGAAGACCAGTTGCGGCGCGCCAATATCCCCTACCAGATTGTGGGAGGCAAACGGTTTTACGAACGCAAAGAAATTAAAGATGTACTGGCGTACCTGCGGGTGCTGGTCAACCCCGATGATTCCATCAGCCTGTTGCGCATTATTAACGTCCCGGCGCGGCAGATTGGCAACGTGACCATTCACCATCTGGAAAATTTTGCCCGGGAACAGAACATTTCGGTGTACGCGGCGCTGTCCCGTATTAACGAAATTCCGGAACTCACCGCCAATGCGCGCCGCCAGATTTTCAACTTCCTGCAGCAAATGGAAGCCATTAAAGTGGAACTGCCCGTGCTGGACGCCTTTACCATTGCCCGCAAGGTGGTGGATCAATTCGGGTTAATTCGTATGTACGAAAAATCCAAGTTGCCGGAAGACCAATCCCGCATTGAAAATATTGTGGAATTGCTGAACAGTATTCAGATTTTTGTGCAGAATCGTCCGGAGGACCGCAACTCCCTTACGGATTATCTGGAAGAAGTGTCGCTGGTCACGGACATTGACCGCTGGGACCCGGAAAATCCTTCCGTGACGTTAATGACCCTGCACGCGGCCAAGGGGCTGGAATTTCCGGTGGTCATCATCACCGGTTTGGAAGACGGGCTGTTCCCTC
>WGBF01000367.1 GCA_015494485.1 bacterium
CTTCCAGGGATTGCCCGTCGCTGAAACGGAGCACCTGGGAGCACAGGCCCCCAATGGAACGGGAAGCCACTTCAATAACCCACACCCCCCGATGATTGATGCGCAATTCGGCGTGGAACGGTCCCCGCTGCAACCCCAGGGCGCGGACTGCCCGGCGCGTTTCATCCTGAATAAATTGCAGGGTTGCCGCGGGATGGCGTGATGGGGTCACGTAAATGGTTTCCTGAAAGTACGGGCCCACCAGCGGGTCGGGTTTATCAAACACGGCCAGAATGCGGGCTTCCCCGTTGGTGATGATGCCCTCCACCGCCACTTCCTCTCCGTCAATGTACTGCTCCACCAGGAGGTACTTGTAGTACCGGCCGCCCCGTCGGGGATAATCCCGGCGGTGCACAAGGGCACGGATTCGCTGGAATGCCGGTTCAAAATCCTCCGGGCCATCCACGCGGGTCACGCCTTGGCTGGCGGACAAAAACACCGGTTTGAGAACCACCGGGTAGGTGATGATATCGGCGATTATCCGGGGATTATCATCCACATTAAACAGCGTATAGCGCGGTTGCAACACCCCGTTGCGCAACAACACCTGCCGCATCAGATGTTTGAAGCGGGTGTGCTGGGTGGCGATTTCCGGATTGGAGGGCAGGTGCAGGTGTTCGGACAAATGCGCTGCCAGCCATGCGGTGTGGTCATCCACGCCAATGATGGCATCCAAGGGTTTTTCCTCATGCAGGGAAGCGACTTTCTGGCGCGCAATGGCAAAATCGTAAAAGTGGAAGACGACAACCGTGCCGGAAAGCAATTCTCCCCAGGCTTGCTGGTGGTCGGTGCCAATAATCAGCTCCACCCCCAGGCGACGGGCAGCTTCCACAAACATGCCGGCCCGGTAGGTGGTGGACGGTAAAATGACCAGAATACGCTTGCCCATGGGTTTTCTCTTTTTGCCCTAAATTAGGGGCAAAAAGGTGGCGGTTAAAAGAAGGAAAGGAAATTTTTTGTTTTTTCTGCAGAAGGTACCGTAAGGGAACGGGAAGGGCGGAACAAAAAATTAATTCTACCATTATTGACTTCAGGCCATTAAATTGATGAGTTTTCGAACGAAAGACAGGAGTTTTTATGGCTGCACGACGCATGGCATGGGTTCTTCTGACCCTTTTTTGGACCGGCATTACCCAGCTAACTGCACAAACACCGCTGGAGCAATTTCGAAACGAGGTGGAAAAGTATTACAGCTTTGCTTCACAAAAAGCAGACCTGGAGAATTTTTCCTGCCTGATTACCTCCACCCCGTACATTTCGTTTATAAAAGAAGTCGCCGATTCGCAATATTATTACCCCCTGAAGTTTTTGTGGCAGCGGAGCGGAAAAGCCTACTTTATTTTGCAACCGTTGCCCAAAGTGGACAATGACCAGCGCCGGAAAATTCTGATTCAGGCCCAGCAATTAAAGCGCCTGTTTCGGGGGGTGTTTCTGGACTGGCAGAAGTACAGCCTGGTTTCCCCGGTGGGCATTTACAGTGACAATGCCACCTTTGTGGATTACGGGGATACCGTTGCCGTGGAGGATTATTACACCGATGCGGCGCAAAACGTGCGTACCCGGCGCCTGTTCAGCAAGGCCGGTCTGCTGTTGAAGGACGAATGGGACAACGGCGATTTTCGGGTGGTCAATTTACCGGTATGGCAAACGGTGCAGAACAAATGGGTGTGCGTGGGATGGCGCAGCCAGATTTACAATCAGGGTAAAATTTCCAGCGGCATGGAAGTGAGCCTGCAACTGATTAATCTGGATGGGGTGTGGTTGCCGTACCAGATTGATATTCTGGCCCAGAGTTCGGAAAATCCAAATGAGCAGGTGTTGACCAGCCTGTACCTGAAAAACTATTTTTTCAATGAAAAAATTGAAGTGTTGAAACGGGAAGAAGCGGATTCGTCCGCGGTGCAAAATACGTCCCGCTAATCCCGGGGACGAAACCAGAAGGAAATCCGGTTTTCATGAGTAAAATTACCATTTTACCGCCGCAGGTTGCCAACAAAATTGCCGCCGGGGAGGTGGTGGAACGCCCGGCGTCCGTGGTAAAGGAACTGGTGGAGAACGCGGTGGATGCCGGTGCCACGGAAATTCAGATTCATTTGCAGCAAGCCGGCAAAGAGCTGATTCAGGTGATTGACAACGGCTGTGGAATGGATGCCGCCGATGCGGAGCTGGCATTTCAGCGGCATGCCACATCTAAAATCCGTACCGCATCAGACCTGGACGAAATCCGCACCATGGGTTTCCGGGGAGAGGCGTTACCCAGTATTGCCTCCGTTGCGCGGGTGGAATTAAAAACCCGCACTGCGGATGCCACGGTAGGGGTTCACCTGAAGCTGGAAAATGGCAAAATTGTGTTCCGCAACGAAACCCCCATGAACCCCGGTACCATGATTACGGTAAAAAATTTGTTTTACAACACGCCCGCCCGCCGCAATTTTTTGCGTTCCGACAATGCCGAAATGAATCAGGTGCTCAAGGTGGTAAAGCGGTTTTTCCTGGCCCATCCGGAAATCCGCTTTCTGGTGTCTCACAACGATGCCACATTATTTGATTTACCGGCTGAAACCCTGGATGAACGCATCACCCGGGTGTTCGGCAAAAAATTTTATGAGGGGTTGGTGTACGTAAAGGAACAGCTGAACGATATTGAGCTGGAAGGGTACGTCAGCCGTCCAGACCACACCCGGGGCAATACGGACAATCAGTTTATTTTTTTGAATACCCGCACCATCGTGAACCGCAACCTGTCGCATGCGGTGTTCCAGGCGTATGGCAACTTAATTGACCGGGGTCGGTACCCGCAGTTTATCCTTTTCTTGAACATTCCGCCGCAGTTGGTGGATGTGAATGTGCACCCCACCAAAATGGAGGTGCGGTTTGCCAATGAGCGGGTGATTTACCACCTGTTTCTTTCCGCTGTGCGCCGTGCCGTGCAGCAGGACGATGTGGTGCCGGAATTCGAATTAAAAGGGGATGACCCCCAGCGGCGGGAAATTCGGCGCCACTTTTTAACCCTGAATACCGGTCGCAGCCGGCGACGTCCCATTACCGGCAGCGCGCCGCTGCCTGCCAACCAGCCGCAACTTTCCCTCACATTTAAAGAAGAGCCGGAAGAGAATCCAGCAGAAACCGCTGCCGAAACACCGGCCGTTTCTGAAACCACCGCCGCAAACACCGAGCAGCCGCCGTTGTGGCAGGTGCACAACCGCTACATTCTGTCCCAGATAAAAAGCGGCCTGGTCATTATTGACCAGCACGTGGCCCATGAGCGGGTGTTGTACGAGAAAGTACTGGCGTACCTGGACAAAGAGCAGTCCGTGCCTTCCCAGCAATTGCTGTTTCCCCAGACACTGGAACTGGCGCTGGAAGATTACTTAATTTATACGGAAATTAAGGAATGGCTGTACAAAGTGGGGTTTTCCATTACCGAACTGAGCGGCCGTACCCTGCTGATAGAAGCCATCCCTGCGGATGTAAAGGTGGGACACGAAGGCAAGGTGCTGCTGGAGATGATTGACCATTACCGGGAACATGAGGGCAGTAAAATGGCAC
>WGBF01000368.1 GCA_015494485.1 bacterium
CTGGTGCTCAACAACATTGAAGTGGGCAATTACGTTAAGAAAAATCCCCAACTGAGTCGCCTGCTTCAGGAAGGCAAGATTACCGGGCACATCCGGGTATCGGGCACGCTGGACAATCCACAGTTAAATCTGGATCTGAATGCCCGGGACTTCATTATTAATGGGGTGGGATATTACGCCACCCGAATTGCCGGCAGCCTGCAAAACGGATTGTTTCGGAGCAAGGCGTTCTGGATTCAATTGAACAACGCGCCGGTGGCCCAGGCCACATTCACCTACCACATATTCAACGATTCGCTGCAACTGGCGGTAAATGGGAAACAGGTGGAAAGCAATTTCCTGGTGGAAACCATTGCCGGGAAACGGGTACCGGTACGGGGCACATTTGACTACACCCTGAATGCGGTCGGACCGTTAAAACATCCGGTAATTTACGGCGACGTCCAGATACACAATGGGAAATTTGAAGACAAACACTTTGATTTAATCACCCTTATTTTTAGTGATTCCATTGCGGCGCCGGGGTCTTATTTGCAGCGGGAGGCACACCGCATTACGGTTCAAAAATTTCTATATGTAAACAAAGAAGAATATTCCATTGAAGGGGAAGGAACGCTGGGGCTGGGAGATGGTGCCCCACTGGATGTTCGTCTTTCGGTGAACGGGAATGTCCTGCTGGAATTAAGTCGGGTGTTGCCCTTTTTCCAGAAGCCTAAAAGCAATGGTGTGTTCAACATCCACATTACCGGCAGTCTTGGCGCGCCGGAAATCCGTTCCGCGCGGTTGAAAATTTTCAATGGATCCCTGGCATTTGAGGAGGTATTGCCCCCGTTAACTCTGTTGCAGGCCGATCTGGTATTGCCGGAAGGAAGCCGTTTTGTTGAGATTCGGCAATTCGATGCCTGGTTCGGCAAACGGCATGCGCGCTTAAGTAATTTGCCTCAATTAACGCTGGGCGAAAAGCCCCTGGAGCCGCTGGTCATCGAACCGTTGAATTTGTCGCTGGGAATCCTGCAACTGGAAACAGACCCTGGCGGCATTCAGCTTTCCATTCCGGGATTAATGGTGGAGGGCGATTACGGCTTTTTCGAAGCCCGGGGGAAAACGCCCGGGGAACGGTTTACCATTGCCGGACCGCTGGAATCGCCCTACGTGCGGGGCACGGTCGTCATGTACAATGCACGGGTAACCTACCCCTTTCTGGCAACCGAAACCAGCGAAGATAACCCGGTGGTGGAATATTTAAGCAATGTGTACTGGGATATCCGTGCACTGTCCGGTAAGGGGAACCGCTATTTTGTGGACATCCCGGCGATTGTGGACAAAGTGAGCCTGGATTTGGCGATCGACAATCAGGTGTCTGTTCTGGAATTTAAGGGGCGGTTAAGCGACAACAGTTTTCGGGTGGTTGGACAGGTGGAATCCACCAATGGCCGGGTGGAGTATCTGGATACCCGGTTTAATGTGGAGAAGTTCGGTGCCGAGTTCCACGAATTTGAACTTTATCCGGAAGTGTATGGACGGGCGTACACCACCGTGCGGGATTCCGCCAATGCTTTCCCGGAAGACATTTATCTGGTACTGTATGCCATAGACCCGGCCACCGGCAAGGAAGTGTCCCGCGCCAACTGGGAGAACCTGCGGTTTAAGCTGGTATCCCAGAATCCCGAACTGGGGGAAACCCAGGAAAGTGTGCTGGCAAAACTGGGATACAGCCCGGCGGACCTTACCCAAAAAGCCGAAAAAGTAGGCCTCCGCATTACCGAAAACCTGTTAATCCGGCCTCTGGTGCGTCCCATTGAACGGACCCTGGAGCAAACCCTTCGGCTGGACTATGTGCGGTTGCGTTCCAATTTGACCGGCAATTTGTACTACATGACCCTGGGGCGGACACCGTATTTATCCACCCAGCGTCCCTTTACCGGGCAACCGCTTTCCCAGGGAATCGACCCGGTATTACTGCTGCTTCAAAGTTCGGAACTGACCGTAGGGAAATACCTGTGGCGTAATTTTTACGTCAGCTATTCCGGGCAGTTGGTGATTCCCTTTTACCGGGACCGGTTTGGTTTTAACCACCGCTTTGGCCTGGAATACCGCATCAAACGCAACCTTTTGCTGGAAGTCCAGTATGATAAATATTTGATTAGTCCCTACTATTTTCAACCGGGGCTATTACAGGATTTTTCCATACGGCTTCGCCATTCGATTAAATTTTAAATTGCAAAGAATGGTACGGGTGGTTAACTTTGCCGTTTCGATTTTATAAGAATACGAGGAGTTTTTCTATGCGAACGTGGGCACCAGGGATATTACTGACACTCATCATTCCGTTGATGGCAATTTCACTGGTGTTTCCACAAGCCCGCCAGCCGGTGTACAAAATCAACAAAATTCGTATTGAAGGCAATGTCGAGGCGGACAGTGCGCTGATCATTACCAACAGTGCCCTGCGCCCCGGTAAAGAATTAACAGCCGACGTGGTGCAACGCGCCATCCAGAATTTGTGGAATTTGCACATCTTCTCCGATATTCAGATTTTTGCTGAAAACCAGACAGCCAGCAGTGTGGACCTGGTCATTAAAGTTAAGGAATATCCGCGCATTATTAACTGGACGGTGGTGGGAATAAAAAAGCTGAAGAAAAAGGATGTCACCAAAGCCTTCGGTTTCTACCGCGGCATGGTGTATGCTCCGTTCAAAATTTACAAAGGGCGCAAAAACCTGCTGAAAAAATATGAAGAAGAAGGCTACCTGCTGGCAAAAGTGACCATCGATACCAATCATGTCTCTCCGCAGCGGGTTTCCGTTATTGTGCGCATTGATGAGGGCGAAAAGGTTCAGGTAAAGCGCATTCGGATTTTTGGGGCGAAATTCCTGAAAGAAAAGGACCTGAAGAAATCCTTCAAGAAGATTAAAGAGAAGCGCTGGTGGCGAGGGGCCGATTTTAACCGCGACGAATATGAACAGGACAAGCAAAACTTAATCAAATATTGCCAGAAAAAAGGCTTCCGCGATGCCGAAATTGTGCGGGATAGTGTGTATTACGGTGAAAATAAGCGGGACCTCTACATTGATATTTACATCAAAGAAGGACGCCGGTATTACTTTGGCGATGTAACCTTTAACGGAAACACCGTCTTTACGGACGAGTTTCTGGAATCCCAGTTGCTGTTTAAAAAAGGCGATGTGTACAATCAGGAAGATTTTGAAAAGAGCATCCGCGAGAATCTTCAGAATTTGTATTACAACCGGGGCTACCTGTTTGCCAACATTCAGCCGCGGGAAATTCCCGTGGGTCAGGATACGGTGGACATTGAAATCAACATTCACGAAGGGCACGTTGTCACGGTTAAAGAAATCAATATTGTGGGCAACACCAAAACCAACGAAAAGGTCATCCGGCGGGAACTGCGCATTTTCCCCGGCGATGTGTTCAATCGGGATAAGC
>WGBF01000369.1 GCA_015494485.1 bacterium
GCGGATGTAAAGGTGGGACACGAAGGCAAGGTGCTGCTGGAGATGATTGACCATTACCGGGAACATGAGGGCAGTAAAATGGCGCCCCATGAACGCATTGCAGCCGCCTATGCCTGTAAGAATGCGGTAAAATCCGGGGACAAACTCACTCTGGAGGCCATGACCGCCCTGGTAGACCAGTTGTTCGCCTGTAAGGAACCATTCTTTTGTCCCCATGGTAGACCGGTAATTGTGAATTTAAATCTGGAAGAACTGGATAAGAAATTTAAGCGCATTAAATAAGGGAACCCTTCGGTTCGGGTTTGGTTGAACGAGAACCGATGAAGCATACCCATGTAACCATGAATGCCACAACAGAAAGACAGGTAGTGCTGGTGCTCCTGGGGCCTACCGGGATTGGCAAAACGGCCATCTCCCGGCACATTGCGCAACGGGTGCCGGTGGAAATTATTTCAGCTGATTCCCGGCAGATTTACAAATACATGGACATCGGCACGGATAAACCGTCAGAGGAATTCCGCCGGGAAGTTCCGCACCATTTTGTGGACATGTTGCCCCCGGACGTTCCCTTTAGCGCCGGAGAATTCGCCCAACAGGCGCGAAAGGTGGTACGCGAAATCCAGGAACGGAACCGCTTGCCGTTCGTGGTTGGTGGCAGCGGACTCTACATCCGGGCGCTGCTGGAAGGGTTTTTCGGACAGGATATTAAAGATGAGGCCGTGCGCCAGCACCTGTACCGCCGCGTGGAACGGGAGGGGGCAGAGGCGTTGTATGCAGAGCTCCAGCAGGTGGACCCGGAAAGTGCAGCCCACATTCATCCCCGAAATGTGAAACGGTTGGTGCGGGCCCTGGAGGTGTATCACATTTCCGGCAAGCCGCTCTCCTACTGGCACCGTCAGCAGCGGGACCCGGCGCCGTTTCCGTACATTAAAATCGGGCTTTCCATGGCGCGCCCGGCGTTGTACGAACGCATTAATCAACGGGTGGAAGCGATGTTTGATGCCGGATTAATTGAAGAAACCCGGCGGTTGCTGGAGATGGGCTTTTCGCCGGAGCTGAATGCGCTGAATACGGTAGGCTACAAAGAAACCATTCAATTCTTACAGAACGAACTGGACCTGTACACCTGCGTGGAATTGGTAAAACGCAACACCCGCCGGTATGCCAAACGGCAATTCACCTGGTTCCGGGCCGAAAAGAACGTCCACTGGCTGGATTTGCCCCCGGATTATGATCCCGCCGCCATAGCCGAACAAATCATCGAGTGGTGGCGGATGCTGGAACCGGTTATGCCACCCGCTTCGGAAAGGACGGTGGATTGATGGAATATGTGTTCATCATAAATCCCATTTCCGGGAAGAACCGCAATCCCCAAAAGTTGCAGCAGTGGATTGGGGAAATTTTCCGCCCCTTTGAGGGCCGCTATGAAATTCGCCACACCCGCTACCGGGGGCACGCTACGGAAATTGCCCGCCAGTGTGCGGAAGAAGGGGCACGGATTGTGGTGGCGGTGGGTGGCGATGGCACCATTAACGAAATTGCCCGCGGATTGGTGCACACCCGCACCGCCCTGGGAGTCGTGCCCGCCGGTTCAGGAAATGGTTTTGCCCGCAACATGGGAATCCCCCTGGACCAACAGGCAGCCATCCGCAGCCTGATGCAGCCCGGATTCCGCCGGATTGATGTGGGTAAACTGGATGGCCATTATTTTATTAACGTAGCCGGCATGGGGCTGGATGCGACCATTGCCATGAATTTTGAGCATTTTGGCATGCGCGGCCCCCTTCCGTATTTCATCGTGGGGGTGCGGGAATATTTTCGGTTTGAACCGGAGGTGGTTCGCATTCTGGTTAATGGGGAAACGCTGGAACGCACCCCCTTGCTGCTGAGCATTGCCAACGCCCCCCAGTACGGCAATGGAGCGGTTATTGCCCCCAATGCCATTCCGGACGACGGGAAAATGGAATTGTGTATTTTGAATCCCATTTCCCTGGGAAAGACCCTGTTGAATTTGCACCGGCTGTTTAATGGAACCATTGACCGGTTGGAAGA
>WGBF01000370.1 GCA_015494485.1 bacterium
CTCCCTTTAGATGCCCAAACAGTTCGGAGGCAATTAATTCTCCGGGAATCGCACCGGTGTTTACCGCCACAAACGGCCCCTCCTTCCGGGAGGACAAATCATGAATCGCCCGTGCCACCAATTCCTTACCGGTACCGCTTTCCCCCAAAATCATCACCGGAATATCCGCTTCCGCTACCTCACGAATCTTGGTGTAAACCCGTTGCATTGGTTTGCTCCGCCCCACCAATTTGTGGAAGTGGTAAAACTTGCTGAGACGCTCATCCAGCTCCGCGGTATCCGGGGGAGCCTCCTCCTCAAAAACGGTTTTAATGGCTTCAATTAATTTCTGAGGTTTAACCGGTTTGGTAATGTAATTAATGGCCCCCTGTTGCATGGCTTCCACCGCATGCTCAATGCTTCCGAATCCGGTTACCATAATCACCTTGACGGCCGGGAAATGGGCATTCAGGTGCTTTAGAAATTTCATTCCGTCCATTTCGTTCATGCGGTAGTCCGTTACCACCAGGTCGAACGCCCCCTTTTCCAGCAGTTCAATGCCTTCCCGCCCATTGCCAGCGCCGGCAACCTCAAACCCCTCTTCCTCCAGCAATGTCATCATGCCAATACGGTGGTTTTCGTCATCATCCACAATTAAAATGCGCGGCTTCATTGATCCCCCTTAGTTTACATTGGTCGGTAAATCGATGTAGAACGTTGTGCCTTTGCCCTCCCGCGATTCAAAATACAACTCTCCTTCGTGGGCTTCAACAATTTTACGGGAAATCGCCAATCCAATTCCCCCACCGTTTTCCTTGGTGGTAAAATAAAATTCAAAAATATGCTGTTGAATATCCTCCGGGATTCCCAATCCCGTATCCTGAATGGCAATTTTCACCCGGCCATCCTCATGCACGGTTCGGATTCGCAGGTCCCCTCCTTCCGGCATGGCGTCGAAGCTGTTCAGGATAATGTTGATTATAACTTGCTTGATTTTATCCCGGCTAATCTTTACCATCGGCACATGATTGGCATATTGACACTGAATGCGAATGTTGCGCTCATATGCCTGCTGTTGCACCAGTGCAATGGTTTCCTCAATTAGGTCATTAATGTTTTCGTAGCTCAGTTCAATTTCACGGGACTTGGCCAGATTAAAAAATTGGTCAATCATGGACTGCAGCCGCTCAATTTCCACGTTGAGGATGTGCAGGGATTTGTGGATTTTCTGCAGGCGGTCGGGGTCGCGGATGCTTTTGCCCACCATATTCTTAATTATTTCCGTATGAATGGCCAATGAACTTAACGGATTACGGATTTCGTGACCAATGCTGGATGCCAGCTGGGAAATGAGGCCGTACTTCATGCTGCGGTGTAAATTTTGTTCCAGTTCATGAATAAGCCCCAGGTTTTTAAAATAAAAAATAACCCCCGATACGCCGTGGTGATCGGTAATGCCCATGGTGTGAACCTGCACATTCACCGTCGCGCCGTCCGGCAGCTTAAGGGTGAGAATACGCTTAACGGTGTGGGTTAGGGGGTCTTTACTCCGGCGGTAAATTTCCACCAGACGGGGATTGTTTTGAAATATCTGGTACAACTGACCTTCAATTTCAGAATGCTTGCGGACATGCAGTAATTCCAGCAAATATTCATTGTAGGTAACAATTTTCATTTCACGATCCATGATGAGCAACCCTTCGTGGATGACCTTCATCATGGCCTGAATGCGTTTTTCGGACTGCCGGAAGCTTTCGCTCAAATCGGCTGTTTTTTCAAACAGGCGGCTAAGGCCGGTGTACACCGGTTCCAGTTCATCTCCCTTTTGCACACTGGGCTTAAATTCAAAATTGGACTGATCCAGCTGGGTCAGGGCGGTATTAATTTCTTTCAGGCTTTTCTGGTAAATTCGGGAGGTAAACAGCACCGTTAACAAAATGATGATAAAGGTAAACACGCTGGCGCCCAGAATAATGGGTTTGCGGTTGCGGTAAAAGGATTGCAGGTGCTGCACGGAAATCACGGTACGCAAATAGCCAATCAGCTCATCATCCCGGTACAGGGGATAAATCACGTCCAGAATACCGATATTGCCCTGCCAGGTGCGGTTGACGATCTGCGGTGTGCGGGTCTTGAGTAATTTTAATTCGCTTTCTTTGCGGTAAATTAATCCCTCCGCCTGGGGGTCGGAGCTCAAAACAATGCGGTGATTTTTGTCGATGAGAAGCACCTGCAGAATCTGGGAGTCGCTATCGCTAAATCCCTGCATTAAACGACGCAATTCCCGCCGTTTGCGGCGGCTGATTTCCGAAAAATTCAGCGTTTCCGGTGTCAGAGCGCTCTTCACCTGTTCGGTGAGCATTAACGCCATCCGGTTGGTCAAATCCGCATAAAATGCGTTTACCCCTTTGTACAAAATGGTTACAATAACCGCTTCCAGCAAAAGGGTCGCCAGACCAATAATCAAAAGTTTTTTGTGAACTGTTTTAAATTGAAACATTTACCGTGTAACCATTCCTCGCCGCTTCAATGATGTGCCTCTCCCCTGCCAGTCAAATGTAACTGTAAAGTTAGAAAAAGCTTTTACAGGAAGCAATGGAATTACCGGCTGCCATTATAAAACACAGG
>WGBF01000371.1 GCA_015494485.1 bacterium
GTTTTCGCCTGGAAAGCAATTTCCCCAATCCCTTTAATGGCAGCACGGTCATTCGGTATTACCTTCCGCGGGGTAGTGGCATAACCCTGGCAGTGTACAACATCGTGGGCCAGCGGGTGGCCACTCTGGTGTCCGGGTACCAGGATGCCGGGTGGCATCGCGTGCAGTGGCAGGCAAGGACGGATACCGGACGCCCGGTGCCGGGTGGTATTTATTTTGTCGTCTTAACCGCTCCGGACGTGCGCTTGGTGCGGAAAATGATTTATTTACCGTAGCATCCGAACCATTTTTCTGTTATTTTGAAACATCGAACAAAACACACAATGTGAACAAAAAAGAGGAGAATACACATGATTAGCAAAGAACTCGTGGAAATGCTGACCCGGCAAATCCGCATGGAGGGCGATGCCCGTCAATTTTATTTGAGCGCTTCCATCTGGTGCAAAACCCGCGGCCTGGACGGCACTGCTCACTTCTTCAACATGCAGTCGGAAGAAGAACACGGCCATATGATGAAGATTATCAATTTTTTAATTGATGTGGGGGAAAAACCCGTTTTACCGGCTCTGGAAGCGCCGAAAAACGATTTCAAAAATTACCGCGATTTGTTTGAAACGTCCCTGAAATACGAAAAAGAGGTTACGGAATCCTTCCACGCCATGGCCAACAAATGCCTGGAAGTAAAAGACCACACCACGCTGAATTTCCTCCAGTGGTTCATCGAAGAACAGGTGGAAGAAGAAGATTTGTTCCGCTCCATTCTGGACAAGCTGGACTTAATCGGCGAAACAGGTACTTCCATTTATTTACTGGATAAAGAACTGGGGAGCCGGCAGGAATAATCTCCGAACACCAATGTTTTGCGTCGTAAAACTGTTTTGGATTTTTGCTGTAGCCGTATTCGAACGCCCGATAGAACATCGGGCGTTTTTTTATTTGGGAATGAATGGAATGGACTAAAGGCTCTTTCACGGTAATCTGATTTTTACATTCACCCGCAATTCGCTTTTCCGGGAAGACAGGCCGAAAAAACGCAACCTCATGGTTTCCGGAGAACAAACCACCGGGTGGTGGCCCAGCGGGGATGGTGCCGGGCAAGAGAGGTGGGCAACGCCCGCACCTCTGCCTGGAATCCCAATTGCTGCTGGGCTGCTTCCAGGTCGGACACATCCTGCTCCCCCTTCCACAATACCCAGCGTCCGCCGGGAACCAGCAATGGCGCTCCCCAGTGGTACAACGTTGCCACATCCGCCACCGCCCGCGCCGAGACCGTGTGAAAGCGCTCCCGAAATTCCGCCCGGCCAGCCAGTTGTTCTACCCGTTCATTCACCACGGTGATGCCGCCCAGCCCAAGGTGGTCAATGGCATCCTGCAAAAAGCGGGCTTTTTTGCGGATGGATTCCACCAGGACGATTTGCAAATCCGGGCGTGCTATTTTCAGCGGCACCCCCGGAAACCCACCACCGCTGCCAATATCCAGTACCCTTTCCCCAGGGGAAAAATCCACCACGTGGAGCACCAGCAGCGACGGCAACAGGTGATGTTCCCACAAATAGGCCACATCCTTGCGGGAGACCAGATTGATTTTCTGATTCCATTCCTGCAAAAACGCTGCAAAGCGTTGCAATTGGCGAATTGCCCCATTGGTAATTCCCGGAATTTCGCGCAATATGCGGTCAATTTCCGTTGGCGGCATGGGATTCCTGCGTTCCATCGACCAGTATCACTCCAATATCCATCACATTTGTTCCTGTGGGCCCTGTAACAATCAGCCCGTCCACTTGCTTAAAAAAATGGTAACTATCGTTGTTGGCCAGAAAGTCAAGCGGGTTCAGCCGTTTGTTCTCCGCTACTCTCCAGATGCCCGGATAGGCCCATCCGCCCGCTGCGTCCGTTGGACCATCTGTGCCATCGGTTCCCACGCTGGCGATTAAATATCCCCGGGCGTGCGGTCCCATGGCAATCAACGCGGCCAAGGCCAGTTCCTGATTTCGCCCTCCCTTGCCCTTCACGCGCACCGTAACGGTGGTTTCGCCCCCGAAAATAATGGCTGCCGGCGGCGTTAGGGGGTAACCATCCTGTTGCATACTCTGGGCAATAGCGGCCATGACCCGCGCCACTTCCCGGGCTTCCCCCTGCAGACGGCTGGTTAATACCAGGGTGTGGTAGCCCAGGGTTTCGGCTACCTGTTGGGCCCGCGTTACCGCGTAATGGTTATTGCCCAGAATGATATTGTGCACCCTTTCCCACAGGGGATCGTCCGCTTTCACCGTTTCCGGCACCGCCCCTTTTGTTCCCCGGGTCAGCCACTCCCGCACCGATTCCGGCACCTGCTCCCAGATTCGGTACCGCTGCAGCACCGCAACGGCATCCTGAAAGGTGGTAGAGTCCGGCGCGGTAGGCCCGGAAGCAATGGCATCCAGCGGGTCGCCGATAACGTCGGAAATGATCAGGCTTACGCACCGGGCCGGGGCAATACGACGTGCCAGTTGTCCGCCCTTTACCAGCGACAGATGTTTGCGCACTGCATTGATTTCTTCGATTGTTGCCCCGCTTTTCAGCAATAATTGAACGGTTTTCTGCATGGCGTTCAGCGTAATCCCGGTAGGTAGCGCCTCCAATAACGCAGAACCTCCACCGGAAATCAGGCAGATGACCACATCGCCTTCCGTGAGGGGTTCCACCAGGTGCAGCAGTTTCCGGGTACCCTGCAACCCATTTTCATCCAGCAGGGGATGACCCGCCTCCACTACCTCAATCCGTTGCAAGGGCACGCCATGACCATATTTGGTAATGACCAGTCCGCTGCTCAACGCATCAGCCACCAGCGGCTCCAGCGCCTGTGCCATGGCGGCGGAAGCTTTCCCGAATCCCACCACCACCAGTCGCCCCGCTTTCGGCAGGGAAATGGGCTGTTCCCGAACGTACAGCACATCGCCTTCCCGCCGCACCTGGTCGCCAATCAGTCGATGGGGCTTTACGGCTTCAATGGCAGCCTGAATCATACGCCAGGCGTCTTCTTTTAGATTCATATTGCACCCGCGAATTTCGATGTTTTGAATCGTTCTTGCGGTTCCGCACCCTGCGAACCATTGTCTTTCTTTCGAAAAATAGGGGTTATCCGGATTCAGAGAAAGGGGATTCTTTGGAAATTCCCGTCGTGGGGGGATTGGTGTAGGTAAAATACACCCCACCCAGTACCAGCACACTGCCGGCAAATTGCCACGGCGCCAGCATTTCCCGAAATACCACGTATGCGGCCAGCAGAGTAATGGCGGGGATTAGGTTGGAAAAAATCGCCACCTGCACCGCCTTGAGGTGAGAGAGGGCAAAGTTCAGCAAAAAATATCCCAGCAAGGAACTGCCGATAGCCAGGTACAACAAGCTGGCCACTGTTTGACTCTGAAGCGTTTCCGGGGGGTTGTGGTACAACTCCCACCCGGCTAAAGGCGCAAAGAACAGGGTGGCAATAAGGGTCTGGTAAAACGTAATGGTTACCGGATGATGCCGGAAGGAAAGGCGCCGCGCCACGGAATTGTACAGGCCCGCACAGGCTGCAGCCCCAAGGGCCAATACACTGCCCAGCACCGGATGGGGCGCCAGTACAGAACTCTCCTGGTAATGCACAATCAAATACACGCCGGTAAAGGAGATGGCAATGCCCACCACACTCCACAGCGTGGCCCGTTCTTTGAGTAAAAAATGACCAAATAGAAGGGCAAATGCCGGAATGGTGGCAATCATCAGCGCCACATTGGTGGGGGAGGTAAATTTTAAACCGTACGTTTCCAGAATGAAGTAAGCCACGGGCTCAATCAGGGTTAACAACAAAAAGTGGCCCCAATCCCGCCGCGGTATGACAAAATAGTGGCGCTTCTTCCAGAAAAACGGTAGAAAGGCCAGAAAGGCAATACCGTACCGGCCCATCACCACGGTAAATACGCCCAGTTCCTGCAAAGCCATTTTCGTGGCAACAAAGGGAAAACCAAACAGGAGGGTCATAAGGAGCAGGTGGGGCAGATAACGCCATTGCGGAGCGGTCATTCCTCCTCCGGAAGTGGCCGGTACACCAGGATGGTGCGCCCTAAAATCTGCACCACTTCGGCGTCCAGGGCATTGCTGATATGCCGGGCGACTTCCTCTTTCTCCTGCGGACAACTGCGCAGGATTTTAATTTTTACCAGTTCCTTGGTGGAAAGGGCATTGTCAATGTTGTGCAGCAATCCGGGGGTTACCCCCGCTTTGCCCACATGGACTTCTGCCACAGTACGATTGCCCTGTGCCCGAAGGGCGCGCTTTTCTTTTCCGGTTAACACAGTGGACTCCTGTTTTTTGCGCCGCCAATTTAGAAAAAAGTGGCTTCAAAAGCCAGCCCGCCTTTCGATAATTCTTGAAACTGAAAAGAAATTGACCCCGTGTTTGGAGCCGGGGCGGTTAGCCATTAATTTTACGCCTTAAAATTCAGGGTTCACATGCGGTTACTGGCAGTCATTGTTTTACTGATGTTGATTTCCCCGGGAAAATCCCAGGATTACCTGTGGCCGACGGATGCCAGCCGTTATCTCACCTCTGCCTTCTGCGAATTCCGCCCGCGGCACTTCCACGCTGCTATTGACATCAAAACCTGGGGGCAAAGCGGGTACAAAATTTTTGCGGTAGCGGACGGGTACATTTACCGCATTCGGGTGTCCTCCGCCGGATACGGTAAGGCCATTTACCTCAAACTAAAAGACGGGAATTTTGCCATTTATGCCCATTTAATGGGATTTACGCCGGAACTGGAACGTTTTACCGATTCCCTGCGATTTGTCCGGCGAACCAACATTCTGGATGTGCAGTTGCGGCCGAACCAGTTTCCGGTAAAAAAGGGACAGCATATCGGGTACACCGGTGAAACGGGCATTGGTGTTCCCCACCTGCACTTTGAAATGCGTGACGCCCGCAACCGCCCCATCAATCCCCTGCGCTACTACCGCAACATGGTTACGGATGCCATCCCGCCCACGGTTACCGCCCTGGCGGTGATTCCCTGGAATGGGGTCAGTTTTGTGAACTTTCGGCCGGAAATTTTCATGCAGCCCGTGGTGGGAAAGGGGAATCTGAAACTAACCGAACCCATTTATGTGACCGGCACTGTGGCCTTAGCCGTAAAGGCATTTGACCGGGCCAATGGGGTGAACAATCGTTTTGGTATTTACTCCGCAGCGCTGGAAATTAACGGAACGCCAATTTTTCATGTTCAGTATGACCGGTTTGATTACCGCCGCACCCATCTGGTGGAACTGGACAAGAACTTTACCCTGTGGCGCCGGGGGAACGGCAAATTTCAGAATTTATTTCGCCATCCCCTCAACAATCTGGACGCCTACCGGCAAAATCCCCTGGGCAGTGGCCTGCTAACGTTCCGGGATTTACAACCGGGGCCAAACACTTTTCGCATTACCCTGAAGGATTATCATGGAAATCAGACTACCCTTTCCGGAACGCTGGTGTGGGTGGAACCCCGGGGAATTCAGGCCACCGTCAACTCGGCGGACAGCAACGGCGTATTGCTAAGTGTGAAAACGCCGGTTAGTCTGCGCTCCCTGCAAATTTATTCCGGGAAACAGCCGACATTTACGCAAGAAAAGGCGCTTCCTTACGAACTGGTGAATATTACCCAGACGGTTCGCTCTGTAAATTACGATGTTTTTTTGCCCATTCGGGCCAATCCTCACATCCCGTTTCTTTCGTTATTTCCCCTGTTTCAAACGGGTGCACCGGGTTTTCCGTTTCGGTTTCCGGACAATTCCGCGGATAGCGGGGCGTTTCACCTTCGAACAATTCACGGCAGCATGGTGTACGAAGGGCCACCGGATTTACTTCTGAGCCTGCCTGAAGATATCCGCCAGAAATACGTTCGGGTAATCTCCACCAGTCCCAATCGGGTGCTGGCCTCTTTCAACAGTGAGATTTTCACCGAAATCTCCCATACGCCGGTGCAATTCGAACATTTGCTTCTTTCCGAAATGAATCGCTGGCATCTGCAGATACCCGGTTCCCGGGGTACCGTGTTTTCCCCGGACAGCCTGCTAAAGCTAACCTTTCAACCCAACAGTATTTACGATTCCATGCTGGTTTCCATCACCACCCTGGACACCAGCGAACTGCCGGCGGCGCTGAAGCCGGCTCATTATCCCATTAAAAGCCAGGTGTACGACCTGCAACCGTTTGACCAGCCGTTCAATTCCGGGGTCTGGATTCACTTCCGGCTCCCGGACAGCCTGAAACACCAACCCGGTGTGAATTTTTATTATCTGGATTTAAAGAAAGGGTGGAG
Source organism: bacterium (assembly GCA_015494485.1). Taxonomy (GTDB): domain Bacteria; phylum Calditrichota; class Calditrichia; order RBG-13-44-9; family J042; genus WGBF01. The sequence goes on from WGBF01000371.1 coordinate 6,320, forward strand.
CTTTTTCCCCTCCAAAGCAAAGAATGGCTGGTTAACGGGTAAAATCACCAGTCTGGAAAAATTTGCCGTCATTCAGGATACCATTCCCCCGGTAGTGGAAGCCATTCCGCCCGGGACGAAAAATTACCGCATACCGCCAGGGTACCGGGCATTTCATGTGGAAGATGAAATGGCCGGTATTTACCGTGAGACCCAGATTTCCGTGGAGGTCAATGGCCGCTGGATGATTTTTGAATACGACCCGGAAGAAAAGCTCATTCTGGTACCGAAAAAATACCTGCCTGCGTCCGGAGGCACCATCCGAATTACCGTGGCAGATAACGCCGGAAATTCACTGGCAAAAACCTTTCCATTCTAACATGCAATAAAAACCCCCATGGTGACCGGAATCATAGTGATTCCCTTCCTTTTCTCTTCATATTTCCCGTAAAGTTGTCGAACAATGGAATTGTGAAAAAACGATAGAGGTTGATTTCTATGAAGAAATTCTGGTTCATCGGGGTACTGGCTTTTTTAAGCATTCTGGGGTGTGAAATTAAAGCACCATTACCCCCCGTCTGGAGCGTTGACGCAGTGCTCCCCCTGACTGAAAAAACGTACACCATGCAGGATCTGCTCCCTGACTCACTTCTTACCCCTCAGGGCGCTGATTCCCTGCTCTATTTCAACATTACCACGGATTTTGACCCCGTTTCCCTAACAGAGGAAGACCTAAGCCTTCAGGCCAGCGACCGTTCCAAGCGCCTGGAAATTGGCACCATGACGCTGGACAACCTGCAGGCAATGAATACCGGTCTGATTCCCCTGCGCACCCTGATGCCGCAGCTGGCATCGCTTCCACCCGGAACAGAAGTCCAAATTCCCGAAACGCTGTTAGTGCCCGATCCGCAGGTACTGACGTCCGACGAATACCTGTGGGTGTACTTACTCCAGGGGCGAATTCGGATTACCTTAACCAATAAATTACCGTTTACCCTGGGCCCCAATGCAAAAGCAGCCGCTACAACGTTTACGATTAAAAATGACAGCACCGGCGATCAAATTGTTCAGGTAAACATTACGGATCCCATTGCACCTCAAACATCCGGCAGTGATGTGGGCACCGTTCAGGACGGTGGCATTACGGTGTACAATGATATTCGGGTGGAATACGCCATTCCCATTGCCAGCCCTGCCACCATTGTGGTCAGTGACTCCCTCCTGGACAATGCCGGAATCATCATTACCGTGGATCTGGAGCATCTGGAGTCCAACGCGGTGAAAGCCAAAATTGAGCCTCAGGAAATAAACCGCACCTTTTCATTTAGCATGAATACCGAACACCAGATTAAACGGGCTAAAATCAAACGGGGGGCGTTTCACTTAACCTTTACCAACACGCTTCCCATGGGAGGAAAACTGGTTTACACCTTCCCCAACCTGTTCCGCCCCGATGGTACTGTTTTTAAAGACAGTGTGGAAATCAACACCAGCACCGTGGAACGCACCATCACTCTGGATGGGTTGGTGCTCCAACATGCGGTTTCTCCCGGAACGTTCATTGACAGCATTACCGTTGAAGTAACCGGCCAAACCAACCAGGCAACACAGTTTGTGGAACTCAATAGTACGGACTACCTGCAGGCCAGTGTTGTTGCCGATACCATTTTTGTAGAAGAATTTGAAGGAGACCTGGCCCCGGAAAGTATTCAAATTGGCCCTTATGAATTCAGCGATTTACAGGATTTTCAGAACTTCGACGGGGATCTTCAACTTTCGGATGTGCAGTTAATTCTGACGATTTACAACGAGATCAATGTGGACAACTTAAACTTAACCCTCGAAATCAGCGGTGAACACCGCAATGATGCCGGCGTGGTGACGGCCACCAAATCCTTTACCGTTAGCAATCAAAAAATCAATCCCGGCAGTCCCGGGAATCCCGCCACCACTGAAATTGTTATTGAAGGACAGGACATTACCGACCTAATTAATATTTTACCAACCCGAATCCAGGTCTCGGGTACCGTTACCGCTTCCGGAAATGCGGATGTGAGTTTGGGAGCTAATGTGTGGGGCAAAGCAACGTTTACTGCACCCCTCAAAATTCAACTCACCAATGTGGCACCGTTTCAAAGTGATGTGGAATGGATAACGAACGACGACATTGATCAGGACTTACAGGATAACAATCCGCTGCAATACGGCGTGCTGGATATTTCGTTGAGTAATCACACCCCGTTTGGTGGTAGCGTTCGGCTTATTATCAGCGGTGACCCCGCACATACCGACCTGTACGACACTACCTATTTCAATCCGGCTAAAGAAATTGTCAAAGTAATTCGGTTTGAACCGGGGAATGTGGATGCCGGTACCGGATATGTGACCCAGGCGTACGAAAACGCCATCAAACTGGAACTTACCGAAGATGAAATTGCCATTTTAACCACACCGCCCTATCGGGTGGGCGTGGAAGCCCGTTTTCAGGATACACAGGGCACCGTGGCGGTACGGTCCACGGACTTCCTGAAATTCAATGGATTGGCCAAATTTAAACTGTACGTAAATCCGGAAGAATTATAATGAATGGGAAGACATCTATGAAGTTAGTGAGAATATTTACGCTGTTAATCCTGCTATCCGGGGTATTTCAGGCTTTTGCCCAACTGTCCGGTGATGCCCGGTCGTTGGGAATGGCGTTTAGTAGTAGCGCCGATGCCCGGGGTCTGGAACAGGTGGGGCAAAATCCCGCTGCACTGGCGTTACACAATGGACCCAATTTTGAACTGAATCTGTTTTCGGCGACGTTCAGTGGCTTTTTAAATGGTTTAAATTACGGAATTTACAACCAGTATTTTACCAGCGGAGATACCCTGACCGACGGTGACATTAACGACATTTTATCTTCCATCCCCACCGACGGCTTGCAGGCAAATCTGTACACCCGTGCCACATTGCTGGCGTTTTACGCCCGCAGTCTTTCGCTTTCCCTGGGCGTAGTCGGAAACGGGAACAGCCGACAACCCTACGA
>WGBF01000372.1 GCA_015494485.1 bacterium
CTGGGCATTATTTACAAGTTAGTCGAACAGGAAATTGATGGCGTGGTGCGGTATCGGGCAAAATTCTCCCAGAATAAAGCCACCTATCCCGGTAAAAAACAGGTCTACCGCATCATCGATGATGAGGGGATGTTTGTCAAAGATGTCATTGGGCTGGAAGATGACGTCATTCCCGAGAACCACTACAAACTTCTTACGCGGGTAATCCACAACGGGAAATTGGAATACCAACCGCCACCGTTGGAAGAGGTTCGGGATTTCTTTTACCAGAATCTGGCCCGGTTGCCACAGCAGTTTAAGCAACTGGAAGCCGCCGAACATTATCCCGTTCGCCGAAGCCAAAAGTTACAGGATCTATTCGCGCGTTTAAAGGAAGAAGAATTAAGCTCAGCAAAATAATCTCAGGTTTTGGGTGGCGTTTTCATTCGCACCACATGGTACACCCCGCGTGCTTCCGCTATAGGGTGCAATTCATCTTCCTGAAAGGCCACCATTCGAGTAAACACAATTCGGTCCCCACTGAATACCACTTCTCCTTTTGCCTTTACCGGCACAGCGGCTGCAGGGCGTAAATAATCAATTCGCAGGTCTACCGTGGCAATATGGTCCCGTTTGGATGTAAGGGTAGTCATGGCTGCAGCGCCACCGGCACTGTCCAGTAAGGTGGCAATCACCCCGCCATGCAACCGCGGTACGCGGGGGTCTCCCACAAATTCGTCCCGAAACGGGATCTCAAGAATGGCTTTCCCGGATTCAACATGTTGTAATTTAATTTCCAGCCACCGATTAAACGGGATTATTTCTTCCATAACCTGGCGAATAAGGGAAATATTCAGTTCTTTTTTCATCGGTTTGAACCTATTTTCTGTTGTATTACCACCACTAAATTTATATCTTAAAATAACGGTTGAAATAGCAGCAAAAAATGTAAAAGTTTTCCCGCCGGTATGAAGTATTTACCGGTTGTAACGAATATCAAAGTATTGAACAGGGGAATGGCTTAACTGATTATAAAAGGAGGTTAGAATGTTTAAAAGGCTATTAAGCGTAACAAGTATATTCGTTACCGGGATGCTTGGGGTTCTTTTCGCCCAGGTAACATTTACCGAACAAACCGTATCGAATTCCTATGTTGAACCACGGGTTGCTTCCATTGCCGATTACAATGGAGATGGCCTCCCGGATTTTTCCGCGTTAAGCACCCGCGAAACCATAGAGGATAACGCCGGCTGGTGGGGAAATGACGGCACACCCAAAGATGGTACATGGAACTATACCAAAATCGCCAGCTCCGGGTTTTCCTCGGGTCGATTTTTAGTCTCCCGGGACATCGACAAAGACGGGGATTATGACCTGCTGGGCGGAAAAATTGAATCTTCTTCCACTACAAATATTGCTTGGTGGGAAAACAGTGACGGAAACGGCGGATTTAGTGGTTTCCGAACTGATATTACCACCCCCGGACTCTCCGGAGGAGGGGATGCGGCTGATCTGGATGGGGACGGAGACATTGACCTGATCGGCGGGTTTTATACCGAAACAGCAGGTGATACCGGTATTGTGTGGTATGAAAATGACGGGAGCCAAAATTTCACCATTCATTTGATTGCCAATATCCAGTACATTACCCACGTTGGTAGCTGGGATATCGATGGCGATGGGGATAACGATATTGTGGCATCTGCTGGTATCATCTCCGGTACGGGTGGTGCAGTGTACCTCTGGCGCAATGACGGTGGTTCCCCCTTAACCTGGACACAAATCACAATTGACAACGCCCTGGATGGCGCCATCTGGATTTTTGCCAAAGACGTGGATCAGGATAATGACATGGACATTCTTGCAGCGGCTTCCCGGGCAAATGCCATCGTGTGGTATGAAAATACAGGAAGCGGCTGGAACAAGACAGTAGTGGACGGTTCTTTCAGTGGCGCCCGTGCCGTGCATGCCCGGGATATTGATGGTGACGGGGATATTGACATTGCCGGCGCTGCGGAAACGGGTAACGAAATTGCCTGGTACGAAAATGACGGCTCCCAGAATTTCACCAAACACTCCCTCTCAACGGCGTACACCAATGCGCGGTATGTGGAAGCCAATGACGTAGACGGTGATGGCGACCCGGATATTTTGGCTGTGGCTTTAGGTGACCCCAATGCCTCACCGGTAGTGGATGGATTTATTCGGTGGTGGGAAAATGACGCCGAGGATTTAAAAACCATCGCCGATGGCGACCAGGCGCCAGTATCTTTCTGGAACAATACGGTAACCATCGACTTTAGCGCGGGAACTGCCGGGGATGTTAGCGTCTATCTGGATAGCGAAGCACCACCCCGGCCGGAACGATTGGCTACCGGGATTGACCACATTGCCGAGAAAAAATTCTATACCCTTTGGACGAATAAGACCGGCTATACCGCCTCAGTTACGTTTAAATACTCTGTTTGGCCCGGTGTAACCAACCCCGCTACCCTGGTAATCGCCTGGTGGAATCCCGGCACTGCTCAGTGGGAAATTGCCGGTACCGGTCAGAGCGTGAACACGGCGGACCAAACCATCACGGTTTCCGGTGTTTCGCAATTTGGGCAGTTTGTCCTTGCTTCGACCAATGCGGATAACCCCCTACCCATTCTACTTTCTTCATTCACGGCAACCGTGGACGACCAGGGCGTCCTGTTAAAATGGGTGACGGCCAGCGAATTTAACAATCAGGGATTTGTGGTGTACCGGGCGGAAGACCCTGCCAGTGAACCGGAATTACTGGCTTCCTACACCAACTATCCGGAGCTGGAAGGCGCGGGGAACTCCAATACCAACCGCACCTATACCTTCCGGGACATTTCCGCCCTGTTTGGCAAAACCTATTATTATTATCTGGAAGATGTTGCTTTCGACGGGCGCCGCATGCGTCACGGTCCAATTAAAGTAGCCGTTTCCGAACCGATTATTGTGAACCGGCCACACACCGCGATTGGTAATTTTGTGCTGTACCAGAACGTGCCCAATCCCTTTAATCCCACGACGGAAATTCGCTTTCAGATTCCCGCTGGTGTAGCCAACGAAAGTGGCAAACAAACGACACTGCGTATCTACAATGCGGTGGGGCAATTAATTAATACCCTGGTAGATGGAAACCTGAAGGCCGGTGAATACGTGGTTACCTGGAACGGGCGGGATGCCGCCGGAAATCCGGTGCCCTCCGGTGTGTACTTTTACGTCCTGGAGTCCGGGTATTTACGGCTAACCCAGAAAATGCTTCTCATGAAATAAATTTGAACGACACAAACATTTCTCTTTAAAGCCGGTGCCTTATGCACCGGCTTTTTTGTGGCCCGTGGTGTTTGGCTGATTAACCAATACCCTATAACCTGGGCACAATATTTATCGTCCCTGGAAAAGCCTAAAATTTAAAAGCAATGGAATAATGGCGTATCAACGGGAAGTTTTCGTTTTATCCGCCAACACCGGGGTTGTGCGGGAAACATGGGGATTTTCTTTCACAAAAAAGCGCCAGGGATGTTCATTGCCTTCCCGAATTCCAATTCGGCCGTCCGCCACAACCTGGTCATCCGGCACAGGTTCGCCTTCTGCAAGAAACACTTCACCTGCAATGCACAAATCCAAACCGTTTTGCTCCCGGGTAAGGGAAAACGCCTGGCATAACTTGCCTGGTCCACTGGCCAGTGCGGTGGGTTTGGTCTGCTTGCGCAATTTAGCCATCGTTTCCATACCAATAATGGGTTCCACA
>WGBF01000373.1 GCA_015494485.1 bacterium
ATAAAAAGGACCCATTATGGAACTCAGTGCAACGGCATTGTTGAATATTATTAAACTCTTAGTCGCCGGCCTGTGTGGCGGCCTTATTGGTCTGGAACGGGAACGGGATAACAAGCCTGCGGGTATCCGCACCCAGATGCTGGTGGCCCTGGGCAGTGCCCTGTTTATGATTGTGTCGCTTTCTGTGGGAAGCGATTTACGGGTGGACCCCTCCCGAATTGCGGCTCAGGTTGTTACCGGGATCGGCTTTCTGGGGGCCGGTGCCATCATCCGCGACCGCGGATCCGTGCGGGGCATGACCACAGCAGCCTCCATCTGGGTAGTGGCTGCCATTGGCTTAACCATCGGCGCCGGTTTGTTTGTGGAGGGCATTTTCATTACCATTTTTACCTTTTTAATATTGGGATGGTTACGCCATAAAATAGAAACTTAATTCAAACCAACAACAGACCGATAAAAAACATGGGGAGACACTATGATTTCCGCCTGGTATGAAACACCGTTGTTTTTAAACACCCTGTATGCTGTGGGTGGCGTGGTTATTGGGATTTTTGCGGCCATTATTACGTACAAATTGTTCAACCGGATTACCCACTTTAACATTCCCGGAGAGCTGGAAAAAGGGAATCTGGCGGTTGGTGTGGTGGTGAGCGGCATTTTTATCATGATTGGCTTAATTGTTGGCCTGATTATTGGAATGAGCCTGAATTGACGCATGAAACCTTTCAAATACAGCGCCTGGCTGGCCATTACTTTTACGGTATTGCTATGGGGGTGCCAGCAACAGCAACAGCCGCCCGCAGCGGACATTCCACTGGAAAGTGATTCCTTAATCCAGTCGGTAAAGGCGGAAATTGAAAAAAAACGCGAAGCCATGGAATTCCGCCAGAAGCAGCTTCCCCGGCGGGTGCTGCAAAAAATTGAACGGTATTACCCCATCATTCGGAAATATTCCAAGCGCTACGGGCTGGACTGGCGTCTCATTGTGGCTCAGATTCTAAAAGAATCCCGTTTCCGGGAAAACGCGGTGAGCAACAAAGGGGCCATTGGTCTGATGCAAATCATGCCCTATACGGCACGGGAAATTACCCGGGAACTGGATATTGAATACATCCAGCAGGACCCCCGGGAAAACATTGCCGCCGGTATTTACCACCTCTACAAGCAATTGAAATACTTCCCGGAAGCTAAACCGGCCCACCGCATAAAACTGGCACTGGCTGCCTACAATTGTGGCCCCGGGCATATTTTTGACGCCCAGGCCATTGCCCGCTACCTGGGCATGGACCCCAACACCTGGCCGGCGGTTCGGGCAACACTGCCCCGCCTGACCAGCAAGGACTGGCAACTGCACCTGGAAGTGTGGGAGCTGGGGGTTCCCCGCTACGGGTATTTTTACGGTTACAAACAGACCATCGATTACGTGGATGACATCTCCCGCACCTATGCCTATTTGAAACGCATTTTCTAATCCGGGCACCATTGTTCCGGCCTTGCAGAACCCACCTGCTAACCTTTTGGAAAATCAACTATTTGTTGTCTTTGGGCATTTTCTCAAAAAAGAAAAACAATTGTGATTGAGGGTTCACTCCACTAAATTGCGAGTGACGACCAATTACTCAGGAGGAATTGCGCTATGCCTCGAAAGATGGTAACGATTGACGGAAACGAGGCAGCCGCATTCGTCGCCTACAAACTCAACGAAGTCATTTCCATTTATCCCATCACACCGGCCTCCCCCATGGGGGAATGGGCCGATGCCTGGGCCGCTGCCGGCGAAAAGAACATCTGGGGCACGGTACCTTCGGTTGTGGAAATGCAAAGTGAAGGCGGCGCCGCCGGTGCTGTACACGGCGCGCTTCAAAGCGGCTCCCTCACCACCACCTTTACGGCTTCTCAGGGTCTCTTATTAATGATACCCAACATGTACAAGATTGCGGGTGAACTGACACCGACGGTCTTTCATATCGCTTCCAGGACAGTTGCCACCCACGCCCTGTCCATTTTTGGCGACCACAGCGATGTGATGGCCACCCGCCAAACGGGCTGGGCCTTACTTTCCTCAGGTTCCGTTCAGGAAGCTCAGGACTTCGCCGCCATTGCCCATGCAGCGACGTTAAAAGCGCGGGTTCCGTTTCTGCACTTTTTTGACGGTTTCCGCACCTCCCACGAAATCCAAAAAATCGAACGATTGACGGAAGAAGACCTGCGGGCCATGATTGACGATGAATACGTGATTGCCCATCGCAATCGCGCCCTTTCTCCGGACCATCCCTTTATCCGGGGAACGGCCCAGAATCCGGACCACTTCTTCCAGGCCCGGGAAACGGTGAATCCCTACTACCAGGCCTGCCCGGCCATCGTGCAGGAGTACATGGACCGCTTTGCTAAAATTGTGGGTCGGCAGTACCATCTATTCGACTACATCGGGCATCCGGAAGCGGAACGGGTTATTGTGATTATGGGTTCCGGTGGGGAAACGGTGGCGGATACGGTGGAATACTTAAACGCCAGGGGCGAAAAAGTTGGCGCCATTCGGGTGCGCCTGTACCGACCGTTTTCCGCAGAACATTTCCTGAATGCACTGCCCAAAACGGTGCAAACCATTGCGGTGCTGGACCGGACCAAGGAACCCGGCAGCGCGGGTGAGCCGCTGTATGCGGACGTCTCGGCCGCTCTGCTGGAAGCCCACAATGCCGGTACCCTGCCGTTGAACACCCTGCCGCGGGTAATTGGCGGGCGCTACGGATTGTCCTCCAAAGAATTTACCCCGGCGATGGTCAAGGGCCTGTTCGACGAAATGGCTAAGGACAAGCCTAAAAATCACTTCACGGTGGGTATTATTGACGACGTTTCCAACACCCACATCGAATACGACCCGGATTTCTCCATTGAATCCGAAGACACTTTTCGGGGCGTCTTCTACGGTCTGGGTTCGGACGGAACCGTCAGTGCCAACAAAAACTCCATCAAAATCATTGGGGAAACCACGGACAATTTTGCTCAGGGCTATTTTGTGTACGACTCCAAAAAAGCGGGGTCGGTAACGATTTCCCACTTGCGGTTTGGTCCCAAGCCCATCCGTGCCCCTTACCTGGTGGAAAAAGCCAATTTTGTGGCCTGCCACCAGTTTCAGTTCCTCAAAAAGTACCACGTTCTGAAACACGCGATTCCCGGTGCGGTATTTTTATTGAACGCACCCTACGATGCAGACAAGGTGTGGGATAAGCTTCCCAAACAGGTCCAGCAGGAAATCATCGACAAAAAGCTGACGTTTTACGTCATCGATGCCTACAAGGTCG
>WGBF01000374.1 GCA_015494485.1 bacterium
GCTGATTTTGATGAGCCATCTGAAATGTGCCGCATTTGAAATTCCCTTTACAGAGCTGGAAGAATTTACCCCGGTGGGCACGCGGGAAATTCTGGATTATCTGGTAGAAAAGCTCATTGAAGAACCGGTGGAATTAATTGACCAAAACGGTGCTCCCCGGGGGAAAAAGCATTTTGTTTTCTACAATCCACCAGTGGTGAACAAAGAACTGGGTATCCGGCGCTCCGTGGTGCACGAAGCCCGCCGCCTGGCCAGGCATTTGCTGGAAGCCCGCGTGCAGTCCATTGTATTTGCCCGCAGCCGGGTTCGGGTGGAGATTTTAACCCGCTACCTCAAAGAGCATGCCCGCGCCCTGCATGTCGGGGAGAATCGCGTGCGGGGATATCGGGGGGGATATTTACCCAATGAGCGCCGGGCCATTGAGCAGGGCTTAAAAAACGGTCAGATTTTAAGTGTGGTGAGTACCAACGCGCTGGAATTGGGCATTGACATCGGGCAACTGGATGCGGCCATTCTGGCGGGCTACCCCGGTTCCATCGCCAGCACCTGGCAGCAGGCCGGGCGCGCCGGGCGACGCAACGCCACTTCCCTGGCCATTCTGGTGGCAAGTAGCAGTCCGCTGGATCAGTTCATCATTCAGCACCCGGAGTATTTTTTTCAGAAATCCCCGGAAATGGGCATCATTGACCCGGAGAATTTGCTGATTTTGATGAGCCATCTGAAATGTGCCGCATTTGAAATTCCCTTTACAGAGCTGGAAGAATTTACCCCGGTGGGCACGCGGGAAATTCTGGATTATCTGGTAGAAAAAGGGGTTTTGCGAAAAACCGGTGGCAAATATTACTGGATGAGCGAAATTTATCCCGCGGAAGAGGTCAGTTTGCGCAGTGCCAGCCCGGATAATGTGGTGATTGTGGATACCACCCGGGAAGAACGGGTTATTGGTGAAGTGGACCTCTTTAGTGCTCCGGAACTGGTGCACAAGGAAGCCATTTACATGCACGAAGGGCGGCAATATCACGTGGACAATCTGGATTGGGACCGCAAAAAGGCCTATGTGCATGAAGTGGCGGTAGATTATTTCACCGATGCCATCACCAAAACGGATATCAAGGTGCTGAGTGTGGATGAAGAAAAACCGCTTCCGAATCTGGCCTTACGGTATGGGGAAATTAAAGTCAATACCGTCACCACCGGCTACAAAAAAATTAAATTGCACACGCACGAAAATGTGGGAGCCGGACGGGTGTACCTACCGGAAATTGAAATGCACACCACGGCAGCCTGGCTGGAATTCCCTGCCGATCTTGCCGAACAGTACCAGTGGCCGGAAAGCCGTTTAAGCGGGGCATTGCAGGCAGCAGCCAATTTGTTGCGCAATATCGCACCGGTGTATTTAATGTGCGACCCCAATGATATTCGGGCGTTGCCGATGGTGCGCAGTCCCTTTTCCGAACAACCCACCATTTACGTGTACGACAATTACCCCGGTGGTGTGGGGTTGGCCTTTAAGTTATTCAACGATCCGGTACCGACGGTAGAAGCCGCGCTGCAGACGGTGCAGCAATGCCCCTGTGAAGCGGGGTGTCCGTCCTGCGTGGGGCCGATGCTGGAAGTGGGTGAACATGCCAAAGAGGACAGCGTGCAGATATTACAAACGGTTCGGGAAGCGTTACGGGAGTAATTTGAAACGCTGAAGGCCAGCAGTTTATGGAAGCCAGTAGGTGGCGTCCTGTTTAATAGAATGTGTTATTTCGTTTTTGGGTTTTCTTTGGTGGATTCCGGCAGTTGGGGGAAGATGGCGGACAGGGATAGGTGGAACTCCGGAAGCAACCGGCTGGCAACCGAACCTTCCCCAATCACTTCCTGATCCACAACCCATTTTCCATCGGTTAATACCAGCACCTGGACAGACCGCCGGATGGGATCCACCAGCCAGTATTCCCTTACGCCAAAATGCTGGTACACGTCTTTTTTGCTTACCAAATCATAATATGCCGTGGTGGGGGAAATGATTTCGATGATAAGATCCGGCGCGCCCTGAATGTTTTTTTCCGTGATAATTTCGGCACGCTCCCGTGTAATAAAAAGGATGTCCGGCTGTACCACATTCAATTCGTCCAATACCACATCGCAGGGGGCATATAAAAC
>WGBF01000375.1 GCA_015494485.1 bacterium
GGAGAATGGGGATGTCGTTTTCCACCCGGAATGCAATGCGGCAATTGTGGCAAATCAATTTTCCACGTGTGGTATCGTGGGAGTCGGGTTGGTATTCCAGGGGTCCGTGGCATTGCACACATTGCAGAATTTCCACCAGTTGGGGTTTAAGCATTTCAGGCCTCCTTCCAGTAACCCATTTTGGAAAATTTTTCCACCCGTTTGGCAACCAGCTCATCTGTCGGAATTTGCACCAGGCGACGGAGTTCTTCCAGCAAATACTTTTTTAATGTGGATGCAGCGGCATCCCAATCCCAGTGGGCACCGCCATCGGGCTCCGGAATAATTTTATCGATGATGCCCAGTTCCAGAAGGTCCGGGGCCGTCAATTTCATGGCTTCCGCAGCTTGAGGGGCCTTGGCATTATCCCGCCACAAAATTGCGGCGCACCCTTCCGGGGAAATCACGGAATACCAGCAATTTTCCATCATTAAAATAACATCCCCCACGCCAATACCCAGCGCACCACCGGATGCCCCTTCGCCAATTATGGTAATAATGATGGGTACCGGTAGACGGGACATTTCCCGCAGATTTTTAGCAATGGCCTCTGCCTGCCCCCGTTCCTCCGCACCAATACCCGGATATGCCCCGGGAGTATCGATGAAGGTAATCACCGGCATGTTCATTTTGGCAGCCAGTTGCATTATGCGCAGGGCCTTTCGGTACCCTTCCGGATTGGACATGCCAAAATTGCGGTACAGATTTTCTTTCACATCGCGGCCTTTTTGGTGCCCAATAATGGCCACACGGAAATCATCAATGCGGCCAATGCCGGCAATCATGGCGGGGTCATCGGCAAAATAGCGGTCTCCGTGCAATTCCAGAAAATCCTGCGTAATGCGCTGAATATAATCCAGGGTGTAGGGCCGGTCGGGGTGACGGGCCAGTTGCACCCGCTGCCAGGGCGTAAGCTTCTGATACACATCCTTCCGCAGCCCTTCTACCTTTTTTTGCAGCCGCTGGATGTCTTCACTTAAATCCACCCCGGTTTCCCGGGCATACTCCTCCATTTCGGCAATTTTCTTTTCCAGCTCCACAATGGGCTTCTCAAAATCCAGAATCATCCGAAAATTTTTCTTCAACATAGTAAATCCCCCAAAACTATTGCATTCCGCAAAACCAGATTCCCGCTACAGGAACCCGGGTAATTTACTACAACAGCCGTCCAATTTAAGGGATTGTTGGAGAAAAATGAAGCGCCACGGTAGAAATTTTGGGATGTCGGAAATGTTCTTCTCCAGTGTGGTGTTGGAGATCTTTTAGCACAACTTTCCCTGCTGCACCCGCGTCGTCGGTTAAAGCAGACAAAATGATAATTTGAAACCGCGTTCTTCCCTTTTAGTATTTTCCGAACATGCTCAAAAAGCGCAACTTCCACACCAGAAAGGCCGCTTCGAAAATAATGGTCTTGGACATTTTGGATTTTCCGGCCGTCCGGTCGTAAAAAATAATGGGAATTTCCTTAATCCGAAACCCACGCTTCCACGCTTTAAAATTCAACTCAATCTGGAACGCATAACCGTTGGAATGAATTTCGTCCAATGGGATGGCTTCCAGCACCTTTCGGCGAAAACATTTGAATCCCCCGGTGGAATCCTCCAGCGGCAGGCCGGTAACGAATTTGGTGTATTTATTGGCCATGACGCTTAAAAACAGGCGCCGCAAGGGCCAGTTAATCACATTTACGCCGCGCAGATACCGGGAGCCAATAACCACATCGGCATCCTGAATGGCTTCCAGGAAGCGGGGAATATCCTTGGGGTCGTGGGAGAGGTCGGCATCCATTTCGAAAATAAACTCGTAGCCATGTGCCAGCGCGTATTTGAACCCCTCGATATAGGCCGTTCCCAACCCCATTTTTCCGGGACGCTGCAATAGCTTTACGCGGGGGTTTTGTTGCTGATATTCCTTCACCACCTCGGCGGTACCATCGGGGGAATTATCATCAATAATTAACACATCCAGTTCCGGAATGTTTAACCCGAAAACAATGTCCAGAACTTTTGGAATGTTTTCCCGTTCGTTGTAGGTGGGAATAATAACCAGTATTTTACCGTGTTCCATTGGTCTACGCCATTTCCTCCTGCAAGTAAGGTGTCATCATGTCCATTGCCTGAGTTAACGTTCGGGGGCGAAACTGAAACGTTTGCACAGCCCGGTCTATTTTCAACCCTGCTTTTAACGGCCGGGTCGCTTTCTGATTTAACTGATCTGTGGTAATGGGGGTAATTTGTTCTTTGTTAAAACCGAAATAGGTGGCTACCTGCACCGCCATCTCATAGCGATTTAAGAATTCCCCACCGGAAATATTGACTACCCCTTCGTAACCCGACTGCAGTGCCTGAAGAATCCCTTCGGCCAGGTCTTCCGCCAGGGTAGGCGTGTTGTACTGGTCGGTTACAACGCGGATAGGGGTGCCGTTTTTCAAATTTTCGTACAACCACAAGAAAAAGTTCTTCTTTACCTGCCGCCCTACCCCATACACCACGGACGTCCGGGCAATAATGTAGGGGATTCCTTCTTTTTTTACGGCATTTTCCGACGCCAGCTTGGCTTTGCCATAATAACACAGGGGATTGGGACGTGCGTCCTCATCATACGGGCCGTTCTGCCCGTCAAAAATGTAATCGGTGGAAACATGCACCAGTTTGCTTCCAATTCGCCGGGCGATAACCGCCAGATTTTCCACCGCCTTCACATTTGCCCGCCAGCAGGTTTCTTTTTCCACCTCGCAGCCATCCACATTGGTGTACGCCGCCGCATTAATAATCACATCCGGCCGAACGTCCTCCAGCAGGTCGTGAACCTGGCGGTAATTGGTAATGTCCAGCGGACGGTAAGTAAAGCGGGGGGATTGAAATACGGAACGCTCTTCCCGGGCGGTGGCAATCACGTCAAAATCTTCCAGAAATGTGATAACCAGTTTCTGACCCAGCAGGCCATTTGCGCCCGTTATCAATACGCGTGTCATCGTCGATTTGCCTGTTTTATCTCTTCCATTTTTTCCGTCAGCATATTCACCTGGGTGGTACCCCGAATGGTGGCATTGGCAGCCCCCACCAGATTGGCAAAATCCACGGCGGCCAGCAGGTCACCGGTTCGGGCAAAATGGACAACAAATCCCGCACCAAAGGCATCGCCGCAACCGGTGGGATCGACCAGGCGTTTTACCCGGTAGCCGGGGATTTCTCGGCTGGTAATTTTTCCGTGGCTCTGGTACACCACAGTGGCGCCTTCGGCCTCGCGGGTAATTAACAATATCTGATCCGGGGATAAATATTTTTTGTGAAATTCCACCGGGGAGCGCACCTGATCGTCAATAATCTGGAACTCGCGGCGATTGAGCTGCACAAAACGGGGGACTTCCAGCCACTCCTGAATGTTCTTGGGGCGTTTGGGAAAACGGCGCCCCAGTTCATCTATTCCCATCACCAAAAAATGCACATCGAAGTACAATCGCTCCCGGTGCTTAGCGCCCAGCCGTTGAAAGGCTTCCAGGGTGATATCCCAGCCGGTAATCATATTCACAATAAAAAAGTCGCTTTCTGCAAAGGGCTGAATTTCATCCCACGTCAGCGGCGGAAAATTAAACAATGCCTTTTCGTGGCGTTCCGACGGGGATTTGTATTCCAGAATTACTTTATGGTTTTTCTGGTCCAGCAACTTCAATCCATCGGACAGCACGTTGGGCATTTTTTTAAGGATCGCCTGGACCTGAGGTGCCACATCTGTCCCCAGGTACGAAACCGGAATGACCCGGTCGCCTTCCCCCAGCAGGTAGGATAAAATCGCAATATCGTAGAATATGCCGCCGTAACTTTCTATCGGGGTGTTGTTAAATGGTAAAATCAGATCCTTATTTAATGTCCCGATAACGGTGATATTCATTTTGGTAACCGGCACTGATTTGCTTTAAACGTTTGCAGTTTTTGGGCGACTGTTTCATCGCTCAGGGCGATAATCTGCGCGGCAAAAATCGCGGCATTCCGGGCCCCGGCTTTGCCAATGGCCATGGTTGCCACCGGTACACCAGCCGGCATTTGCACAATGGCGTACAGAGCATCCACCCCATTCAGGGCACTTCCGGCCAGTGGTACGCCGATGACCGGCAGGGTGGTATAAGCCGCAATTACCCCCGGTAAGTGAGCGGCCATACCGGCACAGGCAATAATGGCCGCATACCCATTTTCCCGCGCTGCGGATGCAAACTCCTGCACGGCATGCGGCGTCCGGTGGGCAGACATCACATGCACATCGGCGGCGATGCCAAAATATTCCAGGTACGGCAAAGCTTCCTCCACCACCGGACGGTCCGATTCACTACCCATAATAATTGCCACTTTACTCATGAATGTTTCCCTTTACTTTTTTTCTGCTGCCTGTGTTCTGGTTACATTCAAGCGAAACGTGTACGCCATAATTTCCAGCTGGTCCAGAAATACCCGCTTCCGTTTTCCCGGAGCAAATACGTAATAATCAATCATAAATACCATGTTATTGTCCCGGTCAATAAAGGTAATGTTGCGGAACGGGCCGCCAATGATAAGTTTGGGATTCTTCCAGGTACCTTCCAGGCGGTATGCCGGATATCCTTTAAATTCAAACTGTTCTCCCCGGGTTTCCTCTTCCACAATTACATCCCCGTTGTAAATCCACTGCGCTAAGCGATTCCGTTCGTCAATAATCCAGCGGGGTGTAATGGTAACCGTATCCGGCAACGGCAACCAGTGAACCGTCAGGGAGCGGTCCGGATGCAGCCGCCGCAACCAGACATATCCGCTGTCCAGCGATTCCGTAGCAATAAAATAATCATGCTGAACGCGAATGGTGAAGGGAAAATGGCGGGCAATATAGGCTTCCAGCTCCTTATTCTCATACCGGGCGTACATGAATTGTTTTAACCGGCGATAATATGCCGCTTTAAAATCCTTGTAAATGGCACTGCCAAAATCGTATAAATTGCTGATTATTTTATCTTTATTGGGTGCGACCAGAAAGAGCACATATTGACCTTCGGCCCACACATCATGTTTGGGAATGTAAAACGCATTGCCTTTTTCCACCTCGGTAACCACTTCCGGCGCAAGGGAATTTTGGATGACCCGGGAAACCTCGTCTTTGCCGTTCAACCGCCCAATTAAAATCACATTCCGGTATTTGCTGTAAATATCAAATTTTTCAAAGGGCCGCCATTTTAACACAAATTCCCGTTCCAGGGAGGGCATTTTGTATTCCTTTCCAAACAAATCCAGCAAAGGCTCCCGGTAATCCTTCCAGTCCAGCGAATCACAAAACACATAAATCTCATCAAACTCGCCCACGCTTTCCGGTTTTACACCGCAACTTTGTAGGACAAGTACCAGGATGAGAAGAGTAAACAATTTTGCGAAAATAATTTTCATCAATCCTCCAGCGTCGCTTCTTCCAGCTTTTGCACTTCCTGCCGATTCCGGTAGGTTAAAAACAACACACCGCCCACCACGCTAACCAGCATTGGCACCAGGGTATTTAAAAACGAAAGGGACAACGCCTCCGCCGGGCTTAACCCGATGCGTTTCAACAAAAACACGTAGCCGGTATCCCGCACCCCCAGGCCGTTGATGGAGGGGAAAAGACCCAGCATAAACGCCGCCGGTATAACCAGCAGCAAAAATTCGAATGATACCTGATGCAATCCCAGTGCTTTTGCCAGCAGGTAATTCATAACAATAAACATAACTTGACTAATTAAAGATAATACAAATGTTTGTAAAATGCGAATTTTATATTCCCGGAAGCGGTGTATGCTGCCAAACACACGGGTAAGGCGATCCCCCAGATTGAACCAGTGAATTTTTGCAAAGATGCGCGTTAACAAACTGAAAAAAGGGGGATGAAACAACAGGTAAAAAATAGCTATGGCAATAAAAATTAACACGACGGTTAAATAAATAATTCGGGTGGTGGAAAAATAATCGCTGACCCAGAACAGGGACATTGCTCCCAGGGTAAGAATGGCCACAAACCCCAGAAGCCGTTCCAGTAGCACCATGCCCACGCTTTCCGCCCGTTGCTTGTTTAACTGGGCTACCAGGAGCGCGCGCATTACGTCGCCCCCAATGGTGGTGGGCAAAAAATTGTTAAAAAAATAACCGATTAAATAAAACCGAAATAACAAGGGGAATGACAACCGGGTGCCAATAATGCTGAGCAGTACTTTCCAGCGAATGGCCAGAAACACAACTCCCAGTAAAAACGCCCCAATTGCCAGCACGAACAGCCCCGGCTGAAGCCCGCGAACGGTAGCATAAATATTATGCCAATCCGCAATGTAA
>WGBF01000376.1 GCA_015494485.1 bacterium
CCTGGATGGTACCCTCCGGGGTAAATGCCTTAAAGAACAGGCAATAAATGCGGGCGTTCTTCACCCAGGAAGGATTGGCCGGGTACTCATCAAAATACAGGCTACCGGTGGAGTCCAGGTTGAAAAAGCTTCCGGTGGAATCACTCAAGCCATCGCTATCGGTAACTTTTAATCCGACAAAATATTCTCCCGGTGTTGCAGGCACCGAAAAAGAGACCGAACCATCCGTATTGCCAGCAATGTCCGTCAAAGGCTCCGGATTACGGGGATCATCGAACCATTGGTAGGTAATGGCCTGGCCATCGGGGTCCGTACTGGCAGTACCGGTCACGGTAATGGCTGTGCCGTCATACGCCCACTGGATTTTAGCGAAAGGGGCATGATTTACCACCCGCTCAATTACCAAAGGTTTGGAGGGTTCCCAGGTTCCGTTCAATTCGGCTTCCAGGACGATGGTGTTATCGCCTTCCTCCAGGGCAATTGTGGTATCCACCAGTCCGTCGGACACGGATACCTGAGCGGTATCGCTGTTAAGAATCAAGCGGGCAGTGGTAATGCTGGTATTTAATTCCCCGGCTTCGGTGAAAATTCCCCCTTGAATTCGCCACTGAGCGGCACGGGTGGTAGCCGGCAGCGTGAACAATTGTACCAGGTCGGCACGGACGGTAAAAGAGGCCGTTTCTTCGGAAGTGCTTCCCCCCGTCGTACTGGCCTGCAGAAAAAGGGTTTGCTCCCCATCCTCCAGCGCATCCGGTACGCGGAAAACCAATTGTTTCGTGTCCGGGTTGTAGGAATCCCCAATATGCTGGTACGTGTATGGTCCCACCTGTAAGACAATGGATGCGGTATCCACCGTATCCCCTACAGCCGGAATAATGTAAGCCGTTACTTCCGGGTGCCGGGTACGAATGTCGTCGGAAGTTTCATTGGGTAACAGGTAAAAAATGGTGGGATTTTTTACAAAAATGATGGAGTTATTGTAGTTGGAAGGGTCCTGACGGGGATTGCGGGGATCGGACAACCACCCACTGCTGCTGCCGTTTTCATTGAATTTGTATTCGTAAGCCCCCGGCTTCATGGGATTGGTCTCCGGACCACCAATGCGAAGACGTTCCGTTTTGTACCACGCCCCCAGATTGGCATCGTACGTCATGGCAAACCGGGGGTCAGAAATCACCCCGTTTTTATTATTGGCCCAATTGTTAAATTCCCCGGCCAGATACACCACATTGGGATTTCCTGTGGGATAATAATAAAACGTAACATCCACACTGTCGCTCTGCCCAAACAGGGGTAGTAATCCACTAAGCAGAAAAATAATTATAGCAATTATGGTCAATGTGTACTTCATTGGTCTTCCTTGTGTTGGTTGATTGGGATCTGAAATACCCAGGTGGTAAAACCGGGTATGTTTTGAAAATACACCTTCTCCATTTTAAAGCTGAGGGAACCACCGTTCAGGGCAGTGGCATCTTCCCATTGAAACGATTCCTGCCATTTTTTGGGAATGAACACCATCACGTCCCGTGCCAATTCCGGACGGAGGTTGCTGACCACCAGCACCGCTTCATCCGTATCCGTTCGTAAAAAGGCGCCCACAGAGCCGTTCATCATCGCCGTTTGCAGTGGGACGAAATCGCCGCGGGTAAAGACGGGATGAGATTTGCGCATGCGGATTAGTCCCTGGTACATTTCGCGCAGGCGGCGGTCACCGTTTTCCCAGCGAATGGGTTCCTTTTCAAACAACGATGGCCGGTGGGTTTCGCCAATTTCCTGTCCGGCGTAAATTAAGGGAATGCCAGGGATGGTAAACAAAAACGTGGCATAGGCTTCGATAGCCGCGGGGCCGAATACCGCCATGCTGCGCTGTTCATCGTGGTTTTCCAGAAAGCGCATGGGAAGGGCATTCCGGGGGTACAGGGAGTCCTTTTCCGCAATGAGGGCAACTGCCTCCCCACTGCGTTTTTTCCCCGTGCGGATGTCTTTTAGCAAATGGTAAAGGGTCCAGTCGTAATCGGAATTGAAACCGGCCAGCAGCAACTCAGGATCTTCCCATTCTGCAAGCAGAAACAGTTCCGGTTTGGCGTTCCGAAGGGCCGGAATGGTTTCTTTCCAGAAGCTCAGAGGCACCATGCCTGCCACATCGCACCGGAAACCGTCCACGTCGAATTCCCGAATCCAGTACAAGAAGGTTTCCTTCATGTATTGCCGCATGGCGGGATTGTCATAATTAAAATCAATCACATCGCTCCAGTCGGCCACTTCACGGGTAAACTGCCCTTTTTCGTCCCGCATAAACCAATCAGGATGGGTTTGGGTAAGGGGGTTATCCAGCGCCGCATGATTGGGCACGATGTCCAGGATTACCTTCAACCCCAGGGAATGGGCCTGGCGAATAAATTCAGATAAATCCTCTGCGGTCCCGTACTCCGGATTCACCTGACGGAAATCCTTGACCGCATACGGAGATCCGGCGCTGCCTTTCCGCCCCTTTTCGCCGATGGGGTAAACGGGCATAAGCCAGATGATATCCACACCCAGGTCCTTTAGTTCGTTTAAACGGGGAATAGCCGCCCGAATGGTACCTTCCGGGGTAAATGCCCGAAAGTAGAGTTCGTACAACACTCCGTGCTGGGCCCAGGGCGGTGGTGGCGCCAATTGGTGGTGATGATAATCCTTTAACGGCGAAGCATCCCCATGCTGTTTCTGGCAATACAAAATCAACGCTAATATCATCACAAGCAATCCTGCGCGTTTCAAAAATGTTTTCATCATTTATCCTGAACATGAAAATTTTGCCGGGAAAAATCCAGATTTAACCACGGATTATCGGGGAACTTTTCTTCCAGCAATTTTCCCACTACTTCCCACTCTCCGGGCTGGGTTTCAATAACAGCATCGCTTACATCCACACCAGCGCGCAATCCGTACAGGGTAATATCCAGAATAATATGATTGGCGGCAATGCCAATGATGGCATCGTTAAACGTCCAGGCCGCTTTTTTGGGCACCTGGTCGTTGGCTTCCCCCATGATTAATTCTTCAAAATCCCGTATGAGAATTAGTTTATGGACCCACACTTTTTCCAGTTCTTTCTCACTTAAGCCATAACTGTACGTCAGGCCAATTTCCGGAATGCGCGTAAACGAAAACACCACCACCTTCACCCCGCGTTCTACCGCAGCTTCCAGCTCTTTTCGGAGAAGCTTCATTTCCCGTTGCCAGATGGACAAATATATGCTTCTGGTTGCCCGGTGAATCATTTCCTTTGCTTTTAACATCAAATTATCGTAACCGGTAATGTTCCACAATTGCCCCGGTTCAAAGTCCCGTTTCAATTGCGACAAGCTTTTCTTGAATTCTTCCAGCCGCTGATGATATTGGTTCTCCAGGTAAGCAATCATGTGATCGGGGGGCAACGGAACGTAACTTTCCGGCTTGGTGGCCAGGGCGTTTACCAGCCCTTTGTTTTCCAGGCGTTGAATAATATTGTAAATCGCGGAACGCGGTACACCACTGCGTTTGCTGATTTCGTAGCGCGTTGCCGGATTTTCCTGAACCAGACTGATATATGCCAGTGCCTCGTACTTGGTGAATCCCAACTCCGTCATCTTTTCCGCAATTTGCTTCAGCGTCATTGCCTTCTCCTTACTGTTCTCCCCAAAAGTAGATTAAAATATTGTCAATATGGGCGCGCCAATTTCCCCAGCTGTGGCCTTCGGGAAAATGGGCTGCCTGCACCCGATGATTTTTCTCCTTTAAAATTTGAATCAATTCCTGATGAATATCGCCCATCCCTGCTTCAAATGTGCCCCAATCCAGATAAATGGTAAGCTGCGGCAGGGAACGGGTTTTAAACAGGGCAATTATTTTTTGGTCTTCAATCCACAAAGCAGAGGATTGCCCCGCAATGAAGCGAAAATAATCCGGGGCCGTTAGGCCTGCGTACAGGCTAATGACACC
>WGBF01000377.1 GCA_015494485.1 bacterium
AACGAATTTCCGGGTACCTGGCAGCATCAAAAAAGTCGGGACTTCGTAAATGGTCGTCGCGTTTTTTGTTATCCGTATCGATGCTGGCCGTTTTAATCACTGCTTCCACATGCCATTGGGAAATATCGGTGGGATGGTACTTGAAGGTGGCATCAAATTCATTGAATTTACCGCGCACTTTGGATACCACCATGTGGCTAACTTTGAACCCGATGGTGGAATGGGCGCGGTCAATTTTATACATATCCTGCGCGGGCAGGCTACTAAAGCCCAAAAACAGGGCAAGCATTCCGATTACTGTAATACGCTTCATAGGACCTCCTCTTTTGGTGGTGTTGAATCCAACAATACTGAATTTCTTTTAAAATGTTGCAGAAATAAGCGCATTACTTTTCGGGTGGGTCAATGGCATTGTAAATCGAAGAGTAATCGGTGTCTACCCAGCCTTTCTCCAGCGTTTCTTCAATAATGTGACGCACCGCCTCAATCGTTCTGGTATTGACCCCCAATTTACGGGCCTGGGCTTCAATTAGCGACACATCCTTGAGCAGGTGGCGGGTGGGGAAATTGGGATTGTCAAAATTGCGTTCCAGCAGGCGGGGAAGCTTTTTGTCAAACGTCGGGGCGTACAATTTGCTGTTCCGTAAAATTTCCATGAAGGTGTCCACATCTGCATCCGCGCGGCGCACCATGGCCAGACTGACAGAAAAGGCCGACAGCAAAGCCGCAATCAACTGATTCAGGGCCAGCTTTACCGCTGCCGCTTTGCCAACACTGCCAAGGTAATACACCGGCCCCCAGGTGGACAGCAACCCCTGCAGCGACTCCATCAATGCCCGATCACCGCCCACCAGCACCTGCAGGCGACCTTCGGTGGCTTCCGGTCGGCTGCCCAGCACCGGAGCCTCAAGGTAACGGCCGCCGCGTTCTTCCACCCAGCGGTGAACGGTCAAACTTTCATCGGGTAAAATGGTACTCACCTGAATAATTGTTTTGCCAGCAACGTCAACGCCCGTGCCGTCCATGTCCAGCACGGCTTTAATGGCAGGAAAATCGGTGAGAACCAGCACCGCCACATCACCGGCGGCAATTGCTTCCGCAGGGGAACTGGCAATTGTTGCCCCCACGTTCTGTAACGGGAGGGCCTTCTCCCGCGTTCGGTTGTAAGCAATGAGGGAAAAGCCCTGTTTGGCCAGGCGTTCTGCCATGGGATATCCCAGTAATCCGGTGCCGATAAATGCAACTTTCATTGTGGCACTCCTTTATTTGATTGTTTTTCTATTTTCAAACGATTCAAATTTTAATGCGCGTTGTCCCGCTTGAGGTTCCGCACTGCTGCGCGGTTTTTGCGACTGTGTCGCCACCACTTACCGTGCTTTTAAGGTGACCGTTGCCGTTACCGTTTGCCCGTTCCGCAACAGGGTAAAGGTAACTGTTGTTCCGGGGTCGAATTGTTTTAAGATGTTGGCATAGTCCCGCAGTGTTTTCACCGGCTGGTCGTTGACTTTTACAATCACGTCACCGGGACGAATACCGGCAGCCTGCGCCGGGGAATTGGGGACCACGGACGCCACTTTAACCCCGGTGCCACTGAAACTGAAATCCGGAACCACCCCGCTGCTTACCCGCCGGGTCCGGCGCTGTTTACCGAATTCTTCCATTTGCCGTGCGTGGGGACGGGTGCCGGGAATGGTCACCGTCAGGGGTTTTTCGCGACCGGCCAGGTATACCACTGCCTCATGGGCCACCGTGGCGACCTTCACCAGACCGGCATAGTTCAGTTTGTCCGGTGTATCCGTGGGGCGATGGTAATCCAGATGGGCGCCGGAAAACAATTGTACTGCGGGCACATTGGCTTCAATAAAACTCACCTGATCGCTGGCATCCAGATTCTGGGTCACAATGCGAGTGGGCACCCCGGTGACGTAGCTGATGCCATTAAAAATGAAGGGCCATTCCCGCGCCGTGGCAGCATTCAAAATCATTAGGGGTTTGCCAAACAGGCGTCCCACCGTGTCCAGATTAATCATCCCCATGATGTTGCGTACCGGGTACTGACGTGCGTGGTTCACGTAATATTGGGATCCCAGCAACCCGGCTTCTTCTCCACTAAAAGCAATAAAAATAACCGTGCGCCGTGGTTTGGCTGTTTTGCCCATAATCCGGGCCAGTTCCAGCAATACCGCCACACCGCTGGCGTTGTCGTCCGCACCGGGGTGGATTTTCCCTTCGTCTCCCTTGTGCACATCGGGCCAGCCGCGGTCCAGATGGTCGTAATGCGCCCCCAGAATAACCGATTGTCCCGCCCATGCCGGGTCTGTGCCAGGCAAAATGCCAATCACGTTTTTCAGCGTCACGTGGCGGGTTTGCCCCAGCGCGGTTACGTCCTGCTTCCAGGTTTGAAAATAGCTGCCGTCATCGCCGCCGGGCTGCAATCCGGCTTCCTGAAATACCCGTGCAATGTACTGAGCGGCTTTTTCAATGCCTTCGCTTCCCAGGCCCCGACCTTCCAGTTCCGGGCTGGCCAGAAAGTACACGTCGGCTTTCATGCGTTTCTCAGAGAACAGGGGTTTCAATTCGGCCAGCGGGGATTCCGGTGGCAGTTTCCCCATGGGCACCGATTGGTCGCTCAGCATGGCGCTCAGGGGAGAATGTACCACCGGCCACTGCCCTTTGACGAAATTGGTCGGTTCGGTGCCCTCAAACGCCAGATAGCTGTATTTGCCATAGTGGGGAAGTTTGCGGGCCAGGCCTTCCGCTGCTGCGGGTACCGTATTGGCTAACCACACCACCACGGAGCGGGCGTTGCGGGGATGCCGGGCAGTAAGCACCACGCTGTGGTTGGCTTTGCCCACAAATGTTTTGCCAATGCGCACTCCGTTGGCTTCAATGGCAACGTCGTAATCCCGAAGCTGACGTTCCACCACCGGCCGCCAGCGATTTTCCCACCCGAAAATCCACACCGGTTCCGCCGGCAGTGCGTCGATGTCCGTGTCCAGGTGCACGGTAATGCGCCCGCGGCTGTCCGCTGCCCATTTTTCAGCCAGCGCCCGGTACGCCTTCTGCAATTCAG
>WGBF01000378.1 GCA_015494485.1 bacterium
ATCATAGAGGGAAAAGTGGAGTGTGTTAAATTTAAGCTATGGGTTCGCCCACCCTTGCTGGGGGGTATTGGGGGTTGTGTTGGCATTTTTAATTGTTTCCATCAAACCAGAGCCGCTAAAAAACGATCCACCGAAACCACGCGTATGTCGTCTTTTAAAAAATCGATATCGTTCTTTTCCACAACCTGGTAGCAAAAAGGGATGTTCAGTTGTTTTTAACCTCACTCCAAAAATTACATGTATTTTTTGGACTCCAGTCAAAATTTTACAAATTTTATCGCTGATAGGATTAGAAGTTGAAAACCTACCATTTTTGACCAAGTGATTATCTACTTGTATTATGACCATTTGCTTGTTCCGTTTAAAATTGATAGCTCCCAATTGCTATTGCCTTTGGTTACAATTCATGTGAAAAAAGAGCGGATAAATTTCTGATCGCCAGGCAAGAAGGAACACAGGATTTGCCTCTTATTATTTCATTGCGGTGCCATGGAATGGTGCTTTAGTCTCTTCTGGAAGCAGAGACACAAAAGCAATTTGAATTCACCTTCAAACATTGTCTGAATTGTTATATACCGATTTATTTTGTATATTTTGTTCTTTACTATTAATTCCCTCCACCCGAAAGGGCAAAAGCGCAGCAAATCCCCGATGAAACCGCAGCGCCAGAACAATGCCGAAATATCCCAATCCCGCCAGAAAGAAAATGGTGGCAACCGGTAAAAAGGGGGCAGCGGCCATGGCCAGTCCGTAGGCCACCACCATACCCGCATTTTCCAGCTGGTGCATTAATGTAAAAATGCGCCCGCGAAAATCCTGTGGAACAATGCGCTGTAACAGGGCAATGTACACCACCCACCAGGCAAATCCGTTAATACCCCACAGGGCTATCAGAACCAGGCTGGGAATTAAAAAAGGCGTGCGGCTGAATACTATAAAAATAATACTGTCCACAATGAGCAGGTAATACACCACCCGGCCATGGCCAAAACGGCGCGCCAGGGCTTCCCCCACCGGCCCACCCAGTAAACCGCCCAGGCCGTATGCGGAGGAGATGAGCCCAAAGGTAAAATCCGTTCCGTGAAGAAATTTGGCGTTAAATTCCGGCAGTAGGGGAAAAAGAATACCAATGGCAATCATGGTAAAAAAGACCAGATTGGCCAGAAAGGAAATCATGGGCGTTCGGCGGACATACTGAAGTCCGTTGCGAATTTCCTCCATGAGCGATGCAATATCGACTTTTCCGGCAGATGTCGGTTTGCCCGAGACCGAAATGCGGAAAATAAACAACGCGGATCCAATAAACGTTGCCGCATCTACAAAGAAGGCGATGGCATACCCCCAGGTGGCGGTCAGGAGTCCGCCCAGCGCGGGGCCAATCACCAGCACCAGCCCCACACTCATAGCGATGAAGGCATTGGCCAGTTCCAATTGCTGTTTGGGGACAATAGAGGGTACCAGAGCATCCCGCGCCGGCAGAAAGAACAGGTTTCCCACTGAAATCCCAAATGAAATGGCGTAAATCACCCACAGGTTGCTGGTAAACGGCAGCAAGCACACCAGCACTGCCCGAACAATATCCATGGCAATGAGGGTGCGCTTTAAGTGAAAATGTTCCAGCAGGGCGCCACTGAAAAATCCCAGAAGAAATACCGGCACGGTCTGCACAATCATCAGGCCGGCCACAGCCGCTGCCGATTGATGGTGTTTGTACACAAACAAAATCAGGGCAATGCGGCTAATCTGGGTACCAATTTCAGACACTGCCTGACTGAACCAGAGCAGCCGGTAATCCCGGTTTCGCAGCAGATGAAAGTAGCGGTTAAACGAAGATGTGCGCATGTGCTGGCTACATGGTTTTATCGTTATTGATCATTGTAAAATGAGAAAATTTCCGTGATGGATGCAATGAAATAAATGAATTGTTGGGCGGCAAAGGCAAAGGACGGTAAGTGTCGCGTCGGAAAGGGATTGTGGGACGCGGGAAATCATCCAAGCTATTTTCGAATTAAAAAGGCAGGCGCTACTTTTCCGTGAATTTGTTTACGCTCACCGGGTACAATGTTCACGTAGCACAAAGCAAATACGTTTTTGACATTTAATATATTGTGAGATTTTATTAAAAAGGCGGGAATTATTCTCATATTTCATAAATTTTATCCCTTTTCCGCCACCCGCGTTTGTTTTTAGTCCGGTTTCCATTATATTTAATCTACCAAAATCCGAGGTCTTTTATGCGCAAGATTATTTATCTGTTTAATATGGTATTCCTGTTAACGCTTACCGGATTTGTTTACAATCAACCGGCGGGCACGCTGGTTGTTCTCAGTAAATCGGACAACAAAGCCGAGTTGTTTTCGGTAAAAACGTGGCAGAAAACGGGGGAAATTCCCACCGGCATTGCCCCTCATGAAGCCGCCGTCTCCCCCGACGGCCGCCTGGCTGTGGTAACCAACTATGGCAACCGCCAGCCGGGGAATACCCTTTCCGTGCTGGATCTGGTTACCAAACGGGTGGTGCGTACAATTGATCTGGGAGAGTACACCCGTCCGCATGGCATTGTATTTCTAAAGGAGAACGTTGTACTGGTTACTGCAGAAGGCAAAAAAGCGGTGGTGGAAGTAGACATTCAGTCCGGAAAAATCCGCCGGGCAATACCCACCGACCAGCAGGTAAGTCACATGATTGCCCTTTCGCCCGATAAGCACCAGGCCTTTGTGACCAACATTGGGTCGGGAACGGTTTCGGTTCTGGATCTGAAGAATGGTCGCCGGGAACGCATCATCCCCGGCCAGGAAGGCACGGAAGGTATTGCCTGGCAACCCGGGAGTTCCCTGCTGTGGTTCTCCAATCGGGGAGCAAATACCGTAATGATTTATGATGCCGCTGCTGCCACGGTGGTGGATACCCTGCATACCCGCGATTTTCCCATCCGGATTGCCATGTCCGCGGTAAAACCGCTGGCACTGGTCTCCTGTGCAAAAGCGGGCGTGGTGGATGTGTTTCATTACCACACCCGGAAGCGGGTAGCGTCAATCCCAATGGAAGTAACGCCCGCAGCCGATGTGGAAACACGCCTGTTCAAAGATCGCTTTGGGAAAAGTCCCGTCCCCATTGGCGTGGTTGCGCACCCCCATGTACCGCTGGCGTTTGTTGCCAATTCCAATGCCGATGTGGTGGCCGTGGTAAATCTGGAAACGTTGAACGTGGTGCGGTATCTGCCCACCGCCAAACAACCCGATGGCATGGCGTGGTCACCACTGGACATTCAATAATACATTGGACAAATCATTCACTACTACATGAAAAAATGCGTTAACGATAAAGGAGGTTGTATGGGTTTTTTAAGGAAACTCATGGTACTTATTGGCATATTGGGAACGGTTCTGTTTGCCCAGCAAGCCGGTTTTCAACGAACGCCGTTGGTGGGCATTCGGCAGAACACGCCCAACGTGCATGCGCTGGTCAATGCCCGGGTTGTGGTGGGGCCCGGTCAGGTGCTGGAACAGGCCACGGTAGTTATTCGCAATGGGGTGATTCAAGCGGTTGGGGCCACCGTTACACCACCCCCGGATGCCCGGGTCTGGGATTATTCCGGGAAAACCATTTACCCCGGATTCATTGAACCCTATTTTAAACCGGTGGCGAAGCCGTCCCCTGCCGGCCAGGGAAATCCCCGCAACGGGGAACCAACCCCACCCCAGCAGGTAGCGCCACCCCTGGACTGGAATGCCCGGGTGCATCCGGAATTTTTGGTGGCCCGAAACCTGAACCTCACGGAAAAACAGATTGAATCATTGAGAAACATCGGATTTACTGCCGCGTTAGTGGTGCCCACCCAAGGGGTGTTCCGCGGGCAAAGTGCACTGATGCACCTGGGAAAGGGGGAGCCCAACCGGCGGTTTTTGCGCAAAGCAGTGGCACAGCATGTGGCATTTGAGCGGGGAAATTTCCGCAACCGGACGTACCCCAATTCGTTGATGGGGGCAATTGCCCTGATTCGCCAGACGTTTTATGATGCCCGCTGGTACCGCGATGCCTGGGGGGTGTATCGGCAATATCCTCAGGGGCAGCAACCGCCGGAATTAAACCTGGCGCTTCAGGCGCTGGAAGGTGCGGTAAGTGGTTCCCAACCGGTGGTATTTGAAGTGGAGGATGACCTGGACGCTTATCGAGCATCGAAAATTTACAACGAATTTCGCCTGAAGGGGTTTATCCGCGGAAGTGGCTACGAATACCGGCAACTGGAGAATTTACCCAAAGCCATTCCCTTTGTGGTACCGGTAAATTTTCCGCAGGATTTAAACATTGCCGCGCCGGAAGATGCCCTGGATATTGACCTGATGACCCTGCAGCACTGGGAAGCCGCTCCGGACAATGCCCGCTGGCTGGCGGAAAACGGCTTTTCCGTGGCGTTTACCAGTGATGGTTTAAAACAGAAAAAACAATTCTGGAACAATGTACGCATTGCCGTAAAGCGGGGACTGGATAAACGAACGGCACTGGCGGCACTGACGACTGTCCCCGCACGCCTGCTGCACATGGAGAAACAACTGGGAACCATTGCGCCCGGAAAACTGGCTTTTCTGACGGTTACGGATGGGGATGTGTTTGCCGATTCCACCCGTATTCTGGATGTGTGGATTCAGGGTAAGCGCTACGAAGTAACGCCCCGGCCGCCGGTGTCCCCGGAAGGGGAGTGGCGCCTGGCGGTGGGGACGCCAGAACCGTTGCTGGAAGCCACGCTAAAGATTTCCGGCACGTATCCGGCCTACACGGTGATGCTGGAAGTGGCGGGGAAGAAAAAACGAGTCACCTTCAAAAAATTTCAGGACCAGACAATCGCCTTTGCCGTGCAACTGGACACCACCAAAACCGCCGGATGGTATCGGTTTAGTGGCACCATTTTCCCAAAGCGCTTGAGTGGCACCTGTGAACTTCCGGATGGGCGGGTCGTTCCCTGGCAGGCAACATTCGTGAAACCCGTGCCCCGCAAGAAAAAACAGAAGCCCAATCCGTACACGCAACCGGTTCAACGCCCCACAACAGTGACCGGTTCGTACGCAAACAACGTACCTATTGCCGCACCGCGGGCCATTCTGGTAAAAAATGCCACTCTGTGGACTGCCGGCCCTGCGGGGATTCTGGAAAATACCGATATGCTGGTGGTAAATGGCAAAATTAAAAAAATCGGGAAAAATTTAAGAGCGCCTGAAGGGGCGCTGGTGATTGATGCCACCGGCAAACACGTCACGCCGGGGCTTATCGATGCCCATTCCCATACGGCCATTAGCAAAGGCGTAAACGAATCCACCCAGGCCGTTACGGCAGAGGTGCGCATCCGGGACGTAATTAACAATTATGACATCAATATTTACCGGGAGCTGGCCGGTGGGTTAACCATGGCCAATTTACTCCACGGCTCTGCCAATCCCATTGGGGGGCAGAATGCGGTTATTAAACTCCGCTGGGGAGTGCAAAATCCCGATGCGCTTATTTACCAACCGGCGCCGCAGGGAATCAAATTTGCCCTGGGGGAAAATGTGAAGCAAAGTAACTGGGGAGACCGCTTCACTACCCGGTATCCGCAAACGCGGATGGGTGTGCCGCAAATTATCCGGGACCGCTTTAAAGCGGCGCTGGATTATCAGAAAGCGTGGCAACGCTATCGTTCTCTGCCCAAAAAGGTGCGGCGCAAAACCATTCCGCCACGTAAAGATCTGGAGATGGAAACCCTGCTGGAAATTATGCAGGGCAAACGGTGGATTCACATCCATTCCTACCGGCAGGATGAAATCCTGGCCTTTGTACGGGTAGCCCAGGAATTGGGGCTTTCCGTGGCAGCGTTTCAGCACGTACTGGAAGGGTACAAGGTAGCGGAAGCCATTAAAGCGCTGGGGGCCGGGGCTTCTACCTTTAGCGATTGGTGGGCCTATAAATTTGAGGTGTACGATGCCATTCCCTACAACGGCGCGTTAATGCATCGGGTAGGGGTGGTGGTTTCCTACAATTCGGACAGCGCCGAACTGGCCCGCCGAATGAATCTGGAGGCGGCCAAAGCTATTAAATATGGG
>WGBF01000379.1 GCA_015494485.1 bacterium
GGTCCACCTAAACTCAGGGGATGAAAGCTCTCTGGTTCATTGGCAACGGGTGCGATTGGGTAGCAAGATGTTTTTCTCCCTCTTGAAGTTTGCTGCCGGCAATGGTATTCATCCCGTTTTTGTATTCAAAAAAGAGGCATTTCTCTTCAGCGAAATAAAAACCCGGTTGGAAGCACCGAGGCTGTCCGTTACTTTATCGGCTATATGGACGGGATATGAAATGGTCTTATGAGTCAGCGGTTAAATAAAATTATTGGATTTACCTTTCTGGTACAGGTTTTCATCTTCCTGTTTAGTTTAACCAACAATATTTTGCTTTCCCGATGGTTGGGCCCTTCCAATCTGGGGATGGTGGCGTTGTTTTTTTTGTTTACAGAAGCGGTGCACAAATTTACCAATCTGGGACTGGAAACAGCTTCCGTATATTATTTAAGCAATGGTGAATTCCCCCGGGATCAATTGCTGGGGACGACCTTCATCAACGCCCTGGGGACGGCTGTGTTGGGGAGTATGGTTATTCTGGCTACCATTCACTTCGGTTTCCTGAATCTGTTTTTTGATCCGGACAAAGCAGCAGTTATTCAGCAGGGGATGTGGTGGTGCGTGGCGTTGCTGGTTGCTTATTTGACCTTTGATTACGGCACCAAATTTTTGCTGGGAGAGCAGCGTTTTCGCCGCTACAACGAAATGATGATAACCCGTCCGGTGTTGTTTCTCATTCTGTTGTTAACCGTTTACGGTGCGCATCAGCTAACGGTTCCCCGGGTGCTGGGCATTTACAGCGTTTCCTGGTTCATCCCCGGCGTCGTCATGTGGTTGATGGTTGCGCCTTTTGCATTTGTGTGGAGCGCCAGAATTACCCGTGCAACTGTTCGCTACGGGATTAAAATCATGCTGTCCAATTTGTTAACGTTTCTGAATTACCGGGTGGATGTGTTTTTAGTGGGATTTTTCCTGACTCAGCAATGGGTGGGGCAATATTATGTGGCCTTAATTGTTTCGGAAAAGTTGTTGTACTTAACCCAGTCCACCAGTACCGTATTTTTCCCCGCCGCATCCCATTCCACCGCGCAACAACAGAAAACACCGCTAATTAATCGGGTAAACTTTTTGTTTGTTTTACTTGGTGCCACGATTACCGCATTACTGGCGCACTGGTTCATACCTCTGTTGTTCTCCAGCGCCTACCAGAATGCCATTACCGCCCTGTTAATTTTACTCCCGGGTGTTGCGGCGTTGACCATCCCCAAAGTGTTATCGGCCGATTTTTCAGCCCGCGGCAAACCCGAAATCCCCCTGTACATTGGGGCAGTGAATTTTGTTACCAATCTGGTATTGAATATTATCCTCATTCCGCGGTACGGTATTGAGGGTGCGGCGCTCAGCTCCACGTTGGGGTATTTTCTGGCTGCGGGTTTAATCGTGTGGCAGTATCACCGCAGCACGCACACGCCGGTATCGGAAATTTTAATTCCCCGCTGGAGCGACATCCGTCGGGTACGGGATGTGTAACGGGTAGAAGCAGAACATTTTGTCTCATGTTTAGGGGCAATGTGTTTCTGGGAATTTCGGGAATGAAAAGGCTGAGACTGGTGCGATTCCAAGAAGAAAACCGGCGATGCCTACGTTAAACCACCTGAACGCTTCCGGAAATTATCTGAATATCGCAATTCTGAATCCCATGAACGACAATAAAAAAGGCTGCGGCATGTTACCGCAGCCTTTTGGCGTTTCTACTGTAAACCCATGTTATTGAAAGACCTTTTCGATCGGAATAATCTCCACATGTTCCGGTTTTACGTGGAGCGGATAGGTGGCAATTTCTTTATCCTCTTCCAGAATTTCCGCTGGTTTGGGGGTGGGGTATTGAATGGGAGAGGGTTCATTGTTTACCAGAACCTGTTTTAACTTTTCCGGTTCATTGGTAACAAAAACGGCCTTAATGTTCTGATATTGCAGGTATTTTTTAATGGCGGCGTTCACTTCGGCCAGGGTTAATTCATCCATTTTCTGTCGGAAGATTTTCAAAAAGTTTCCCTGAATGCCGTAAAAGGCGTCATCCATGGCATAGCCCAGCTTCATCATGGTGGTGGGGGCGTAATGCAGGGAGTAGTTCTTTAAAAACCGCCGGGTCAAATCAAATTCTTCCTGGGTAAGGCCGTTGTCCACCATTTTTTGCAATTCCCGCAACGCAGCGCGGTTGGCAAACACGCGGGCGTAATTGGGCACGGGCCGGATCCAGATTTGAAAAATTTGATGGTGCCGGGCCACATTGGGTGGTGGAAACCGGCGCCGTCCCCCGTTGGGGAAATGTTCAATGTAGGCATAATCGCCATAATTTAAGCCCCGTTTTTCCCGAATGACCTGATACAGGTGCGAGCTGGAATTGCGATGTTCCCCCAGCCAGGAGCGGGCAACAGAAAGGGCATAAAAATCGGGATTGGCGCGGGTAATATGAATGGGGTATCCGAAACTGATGGCAGTAGCGTTGGCCTTTTTGCTAATAATGCGCACATGCATGCCCTCGAACGGTGGGGGGGTAATGTTGGTAACGCGGGAGGGTGTTCCCTTGGGCAAACGGGTAAAATCCGCTACATACGTGTTCTTAAAGCTGGCATCGTATCCGCCGCCAAGACCCAGAATTAAATTGGCCTGGGTGTAATGCTGGCGGTAGAATTGTTTTACATCCTCCAGGGTAATGTTTTGTAAACTGGAAATGTGGCCTTCTTCCAGATGCCCGTAGGGTGTGCCTTCGAAAATATATTCGTACAGCACCTCTTTGCCCAGTTCTTCATCATTGGCAAAGCGGAGGATGTTCTGCACGTAATTGAGCATTTCGCTTTTTACCCGCTGAAAATCCTGTTCATTAAAGGCGGGTTCAAAAATAACTTCTTTGAACAATTTGTAATAGTCGGCCAGGTTATCCTTGTGCACCCGACCGGAAATGACGGTCATTTCCTTATCAACCTGATAGGAAATGCCGGCGGCCATGGGATAAAACAGGTCCAGAAGGGCTTCGTAGGAGTGCTGCCGGGTACTCCCATTGGCCAGCAGTGCGGCGGTAAGGGCTGCCAGACCTTCTTTCCCTTTGGGGTCGTTTTGGGAACCTACCGTGAACAGCACCCGAAAGGAGATGGTAGGATCATCGCTGACCGGTAAAGTTACTACCTGAAACGACGGTTTGGGATTTTCCGCTTTCATGGTTTGTGACGTTTCCGGGTAGTTTTTGGTTACGGATGCGCATTGAAACAGCGCAGTTGAAATAACGAATGTGAATATGATGATGGTGAGTTTGGCGTTCATTATTGGTCCCCCTTCAAAATAATGATTGTCCGGTGTTTTTGCACAAAATAATGCCGCGCGGCGGCCCGGATGTCTTCCGGTGTGAGTTGGGCAATGGTGTCATATAAAATATTCACCGCATTCAAATCGGCTGTAAGCGCAATTAAGCGGGCCAGGTTACCGGCCACCTTGGCAGGGGTGTCCAGATTCATTAGAAACGCATAGCGGGTATGTTTTTTCTCCCGTTCCAGTTTTTCCGCCGGCACCAGTTCGGTTTTAAATTTTTCTACGGTGGCGTCAATGGCGTTCTGCACCGCCGGGATGTCTTCTTCCCGTTTAACCATGGCAAAAATGGTAAGCAATTTGGGATCCCGGTTAAAGCCAAAATCCGGTTCCAGCGCCTGTACTTTTTGCTCCCGAATGACAAGTTGTTTGTACAGGTCGCTGGTTTGACCAAATGCCAGATTCCCCAGCAGGTACGATGCTGCGACCATTTTGTTGGCCGGATCAAAAGCATCGCCCTTGTAGGCAACGGCCAGAATAGGAAGGGTTTTCCCGTGGTAGGTGACCTCCTTCACCCGTTCCCCCTGTTGTTCCGGTTCGGGGGTAATTTTGGGAGGGACGTAGCCCGGTTGCCAGTTTCCATAATATTTCTGGATCAGGGCCTTGGTTTTGGCCACATCAATGTTACCAACAATTAACAGTACCACATTTTCCGGGCGGTAATACCGTTTGAAAAAGCTTTTGCTGTATTCATAGCCCTCCGGCATGGCTTTAATATCTTCCTCAAAACCAATGGTGGTGTGTTTGTAGGTGTGCTTGTTGAATGCCGTGTTTAACAGCGCTTCGTACAGCACCGACCAGGGGCTGACCCGTGATTTGCGGTATTCCCCGTACACCGCACCGGCTTCCGTTTTAAACGCCAGTTCGTCGTAAAATAAATTTTGAAAGCGGTCGCTTTCCAGATCCATTACTTTTTCCAGATACTCGCCGGGCGTGACCATATAGTAACAGGTGTAGTCATCGGTGGTGTAGGCATTGGCATCAGCGCCCATTTCTGTTACCATTTTGTCGTACACGTCCGCAGGATACCGCTTGGTTCCCCGAAACATCATGTGTTCAAAAAAATGGGCAAATCCGCTTTTGCCCGGTTCCCATTCATCCCGACTACCGGTTCGCACGATGGAATAATAGGCAATCAGTTCTGTGCCTTCCATGGGAATCAGGATGGCTTTTAAGCCATTGGGCAATTGATATGTTTCATATTTATAGGGAAAGAACCCATTTGCTGCGGCGTTCATCCATACGCCTCCTAAAAGCATGATGAACATGGAAATGAACCAGACTCGTTTCATTGTGACCTCTTTTTATATGGTTTACAAACATTTATGCAGGAAATTTAGAAGACAAAGGGTGCAGATTCCAGAGAAGATAAAAATTGCTATTGGGGATTATTAAGCTTGGCGTTTATTCAGCAGTTGCCGGATTAACAATGCCAGTTCCTTGGGGGAAAAGGGTTTGGAGATGAAGTGATCAATGCCCATCTCATTGGCCTGGGTGGCGGTGATTTTTTCGCTGTAACCGGTGGTAAGGATGATGGGAATGTGCGGATTGATTTTACGGACAGATTCGGTCAGCTGGGCGCCAGTCATTCCCGGCATGGTCATATCGGTGATGATGAGGTCAAATGCAGATGGGGTTTTTCGAAATGCTTCCAGGGCCTCGGTCGGGCTCATGAACGTGATCACCCGGTACCCCAACCGTTCCAGAATATTTTTCCCCAATTCGGTAATGGCGGGTTCATCGTCCACAAACAAAATGGTTTCCGTACCTGTGGGCAATTGATGCGGTTGTTTTTGCGGAGTGGAAGCGGCATTGGAAATAGCCGGGAGGTACACGTTGAACTCCGCTCCCTTGCCCGGTTCGCTGTAAACGGTAATGGTACCACCCATGGATGTCACAATACCGTGAACTGTAGCCAGGCCCAGACCGGTACCTTTCTCCTGGCTTTTGGTGGTAAAATACGGTTCAAATATTTTTTCCTGAATTTCGGGGGGAATGCCCACCCCGGTGTCAATCACGGAAATTTTAACATATTTTCCGGGTCGTAAATGGTAATACCGGGCTTCGTCGTCTTTCGAAATGGTTACTTGCTCCAGACGAATGGTTAAACGCCCTCCGTGCGGCATGGCTTGATAGGCATTGGTACATAGGTTCATGAGCACCTGGTGGATTTCAACCGGATCGGCATTCACGTGAATGCTTATTCTGCGAATATCGGCAACAATTTCAATGGTGCTGGGAATGGTGGCCCGCAGTAACTTGAGCACTTCTTTGACAATGGGTGTTATTTCAATAGCACGGCGTTCCAGGGTGCTTTGTCGGCTGAACGCCAGAATTTGTTTGATGAGATCTTTGGCCCGTTGACCGGCTTTGTAAATTTGTTCCAGTTGCGTGTGAAGTACACTTTCCGGCGGGGTACTGAGCAGGGCCAATTCGGTATACCCCAGAAGAGGGGTTAAGATATTATTGAAATCGTGGGCAATACCGCCAGCCAGGGTGCCAATGGCTTCCATTTTC
>WGBF01000380.1 GCA_015494485.1 bacterium
CAGGAATTCTATACCCCCCAGAATTAATGCCAGATATTTCATTTTAATGGGGAATAGAAAATACAGATACACATACCGGTCGGGGAAAAAGAGGGCATAAGCGGCTAAAATGCCATACACGGCACCAGATGCTCCGATGGTGGGATACGGCGAACCCCAATTCCACAATAAACTGCTTACACCTGCGGCAATTCCGGTCAAAAAGTAATATTTAACAAATTCCCTGGTACCCCAGGTGCGTTCCAGCTCCATGCCAAACATCCACAGGGCAAACATATTGAAAAAAATATGCCCGAAGCCCCCGTGTAAAAACATGTAGGTCACCAATTGCCAGACAAACAATTTCTTAATCACCAGGGCTGGTACCAACCCAAAGAAATAGGGATTCACCAGTTGGGGCAGTAGAATTTGCGCCACAAAAACAAAGATGTTTGCCAGCAGCAAATTCTTCAGCCCTGGGCCCATCATGCCAAAAGTGGGGCGATAGTACATATTCATCTCCTGGGTTTAATATGCACGGGCAAAAATCACGCGCCGGGAAGACGGATTACCACAATAAATACATTTTCCTTCTTCTTCCGGCTCGTCAAATGGAATATTACGGATTGTTGCCTTGGTTTCTTCTTTTATTTTTAATTCACATTCCCCGGAACCACACCAATGCGCCCGAATAAATGCACCCTTTTCCAGCACCTCCTTAAATTCGTGATAATCATCCAGGGTGAACGTATTCTCCTGGCGCATCTGGAGTGCCCGGTTAAACAGGCTCTGCTGAATATCCTCCAGCAGGGCTTCGATTTTGGGTACCATTTCATTCAATGCAACCGGAATTTTCTCCCGCGTATCCCGCCGGGCCAATACCAATTGATTGTTTTCCACATCCCGGGGACCGATTTCCACCCGCAGTGGCACACCCTGCAATTCCCATTCGGCGAATTTGTAGCCGGGCTTATACTGATCCCGATCATCCAGTTTGACTGAAAAGCGTTCTTTCAGTTGTGCATACACCCGCTCACTGTATTCCAGCACCGTAGCGCGCGTGGCTTCCTTCCAGATGGGTACTATGACAATTTGCACCGGTGCCAGGCGCGGCGGGATAATCAAACCATCATCATCGCCATGAGTCATTATTAAGGCACCGATTAGCCGGGTACTAACCCCCCAGCTGGTAGCATGCACATATTTTAATTCCCCATCTTTATCCTGAAATTTTACATCAAACGCTTTGGCGAAGTTAATCCCCAGATAATGGGAAGTACCTGCTTGCAGGGCCTTTTTATCCTGCATCATGGCTTCAATGGAATAGGTATTCACCGCACCAGCAAATTTTTCATTTTCCGTTTTCCGTCCAACAATCACCGGCATGGCCATATATTCTTCTGCAAATTTGCGGTAAATTTCCAGAATGCGCAGGGTTTCTTCCTCTGCTTCTTCCCGGGTGGCATGGGCAGTGTGTCCCTCCTGCCACAAAAATTCGGTGGTGCGCAGAAACAGACGGGTTCGCATTTCCCAGCGTACCACATTAGCCCACTGGTTAATTAAAATGGGCAAATCCCGGTAGGACATAATCCACTTTTTGTACATGCTCCAGATAATGGTTTCGGATGTCGGACGAACATACAGGGGTTCTTCCAGTTCCTCCCCACCGCCGTGGGTAACAACTGCTGCTTCCGGGGCAAACCCTTCAACGTGTTCCGCTTCTTTCTTCATAAAACTTTCGGGAATAAATAAGGGGAAATATGCATTCACATGCCCTGTGGCCTTAAACATTCCGTCTAAAATGTGCTGTATTTTTTCCCAGATGGCATAGCCATTAGGGCGAATAACCATACACCCTTTCACCGGGGAATAATCCGCCAGCTTTGCCTGCAAAATAACATCCGTATACCAACGACTGTAGTCTTTATCCCTGGGAGTAATTCGTTCCGCCATAGTTACCTCTTTGCTTTAAATATGATTAAAAGCTAAATATAATAAAATTTTATTTGAAAATAACTTTTTCATTTTTTCCGGACATCTTCCTCCCCGGTTCATTACTGAATGAACTCTTCTTGTGGAAATCAATGATGAAAAAAAACAGGAAAGACAGGTTGCATAAATTTGATGCAACGGAAGTAATTACGCTTCCAAAAAGAGATAATCAGGGAGTGCTGGTCGGTTTTCCTTTACCCAGAAGTTTCCACAACAAACTGTGAAACCGAATGATAAGCCCAACCAGCCCACCGGGTCTGTAGGGCAAAAAGCTCTGGAGTAGGGTAATTGTTTGCCCATTCCATTGTATCCGGAATAATTGGGGAACATTAAGGGTTATTCCGTTTTTGAGGCGGTGTCGGGTATCGACATACACCACGGCTTCATCCCCATCAATCCAGATACGGCGCACATCAAACACCGGCTTTTCCAGCGTTTTAAACGTCCATTCCAGCCCCTGGCGAATGGCACTTTTCCCTTTTAACGGAATACGCGGGTAATGGGGATCGATGAGGGCACAATCATCTGCACACAATTCCAGAAAGCCCTCCGTATCCTTTTGCTCAAAGCTCTGCATGAGCTTCAGGATTACGGCCTTATTGAATTCCCGGGGTCGTTCTTCGTTCATCTTCTTAATAGCGAATTATTGATCATAAACAAATATGAACAAAATCAAAAAGGCTATTCATGTAAAATATACACTCAAAATTCCTTACTTTACCAGTCCATTTTTAATGGCGTAGTGTGTAATTTCAGCGTTATTTTTCATGCCCATTTTAATCAATAAGCGGCTGCGGTAGGTACTTACAGTTTTTACACTGAGATGCAGTTCGGTGGCAATTTCACTTACTGTTTTTCCGGAGGCAATTAAACACATTACCTGATATTCCCGATCCGAAAGCAATTCGTGAGGCATTTTTGCAGCGGGTGTTTGAATTTCCATTGCCAACTTTTCTGCTAAAGACGGGCTGACATACTTTCCGCCGTGAACAATCCGACGCGCCGCTACTAACAGTTCCTCCGGTGCACTCTCTTTGCTTAAATAACCGCTGGCTCCGGCTTTTAGCACTCGTACTGCGTACTGGTCTTCCCCATATATGCTAAGCACCAGAACCGGTAATGCGGGAAACTCATTGCGAAGTTGTTTCAGTGCGTCCAGGCCATTTAAACCGGGCATCGAAATATCCAGAACAACCAGATCAACCGGGTGCTTCCGGACCTGTTCCAGCACTTCGAAACCATCTCCAGCTTCTGCGATAACTTTAAACTCCTCCGTTTCATCAAATATTTGACGTAACCCCCGCCGAACCACGGCATGGTCATCGCCAATTAAAATGGAAAAGGTTTTACCCATGGTTTTCCTCCGGAATCCACACCCGCACCCGTGTACCTTCGCCCGCTACCCCTTTTATTTCTACCGTTCCGTTCCAGAAACGCGCCCGTTCTTTTATTCCCATAATCCCCAGGGACCAGCGTTTTTCAGTTTCCTTTTCGTCGATGCCGACCCCGTTATCCTCAACCACCAGCTCCAGTCCTCCCAACTTTCTGCGCAAGGTTACAAAAACCTCCGTGGCATGGGCGTGGCGCATGACATTGGTTAGCGTTTCCTGGAAGATGCGAAAAATGGTCGTGGCCCGATTATGATCGACAGAGAATTCATCGGGGTCAAATTGAAGAAATATTTTAATACCGGAACGTTTCATGTACTCCTGCGCCTGCCATTCAATTGCTGCCAACAACCCCAGATCATTCAAAATTTCCGGCCGCAATTCCGACGCAATATGGCGCACCACTTTGATGGTTTTATCCACCATGCCAATCATTTCTGTTACGCTTGTTTCCAGAAGAGATTGAGCAGTTGGAAGGCGACGTTTCAACAACGCCAATTCCAGTTTTAATGCCGTTAACATTTGCCCCAATTCATCATGAATTTCCCGCGCAATATGGGCCCGTTCTTTTTCCCGAACTGTCTGCAAATAAGCCGACAATTCCCGTAAACGATCCCGGCTTTCTTTTAATTTCTGCTCTGCTATTTTCCGCTGGGTAATATCCCGAATGATTAACTGCACCCCGACCTCGCCTTCCAGCATCACCGGTGTCATAATCACATCCACGGTGATGGGCTCCCCGGTTGAGGGGAACAATTGGGTTTCCAGAGACCGCCCCTGCCAGTCGGGATCTTCCGACCGGTGTATGAGACCATCCAATGCCGGTAAGAAGTGCTGAATGGGTTGTCCCTTTATGGTAGTGGCCGAAGGAACCCTCAGTAATTCGATGGCTGCCGGATTCACATATTCAATGCCCGCTTTTTTAATAATGAAGATGGCGTTTGGCGAAACCTGCATTAAATGGAAGTAGCGTTCTTCGCTTTCTTTCAGGGCCCGTTCGGTTTCCTTTCGGCGGGTAATATCCTGTCCGACTGCCAGGATAGCCGGTGTGCCTTCCACCTGGATAAATGCTGTTACTACTTCCACGTCAATAACCTTACCATCCAGCCGTATCAGTCGCTCCTCAACCGGCGGTAGTACCCGTTCTTTCAACAGTGCCCGACGGCGCTTTTCCACCAACGGCAAGGAGTCCGGATGAATAAACTCCATGATGTTGCGCCCAACTAAATCTTCCCGGGATGTTGCACCCATTAAACGCACACCGGTGGGATTCACATATTGCACCACATCATCGATGTATATACCAATCATAATGGGTGCCATTTCCACCAGATGTTTAAAAATCAGTTCATTGTTTAACGGTAAGGGAAGTTGCGTCTCACGGGTTTTTAGTCCATCAATAAAGACCAGGGCCTGGTATTCCCTGTCTGCCCTGGCTACCGGGACAATAGTTGCCTGTACCCGTTGCCAGTGCTTTTCTGTCTCCGATTTAGAAAGCCGTAACGTCATTTGCTGGACGTTACCCGCTTCTATGATTTGCCGAAGAAGAAACTGATCTTCCGCGTGGCAGCGAAGCAAAGACAATGCTTTCATTTGCTGCACATTCAATATTGCGGCAGCAGACGGATTCACAGCCAGGACTCCATCACGGGTATTAAAAATGCCGGCGGGCGTTGGTAGCCATTGAAGAAACCGGGATAATGTTTCATCCACGAAAAACGTATTCAATTGGCGCTCGTTTTCTTTAAAAATAATCATAAAATACGCGACAGGAAATGAGTAGATTGGCTTAATCAGAAATTAATCATAAAAAACATCCGCCCTGCCACCCGACAAGCAGGGCGGATTTCAGGGTATGGTTACATTGAAATTCGAATATAAGCCCGGTACAACCGTCCCAATGTTGGCGATCCCGGCAATTCGATGTGTTTGCGATCCAGCAAATTATTTACCGTAACACCCAGCGCTAAGTTGGTAAACGAAATGTTCCGAAGGGGAACTTCCAGGGCTAAATCCACAACGGCATAATCCGGTACAAACCCGGTATTTAAAGGCCGCGCTCCCTGGAAGAAAAACCCTTCCACATACCGATAGGTAAGTTCCGCAAACGTTCCACTGGTCAACCAATCC
Organism: bacterium; assembly: GCA_015494485.1. Taxonomy (GTDB): domain Bacteria; phylum Calditrichota; class Calditrichia; order RBG-13-44-9; family J042; genus WGBF01. The sequence continues at coordinate 5,490 of WGBF01000380.1, forward strand.
ACAAAACGGATATTGCCATTCCAGCGCCGATTGGGCGCATTAAATTGCGGAACAGTGGAAATAATGGTGGGCACATCGGCAAATTCATTAATTTCGGCATAGGAATAATTGATCCCCGCTGTCAGTTTTGGTGTAATCACATACTGAAATCCCACATCAAAACCTTGCATATCCACCCGGCCAAAGTTGATATAGGAAAGCGTAATCTCCAATAAAGGATTTCCGTTTTGATCCAGGGCAAAAATGCCATTGGCTGGATCATTAATAACCACCGGTGAACTGATAAAATTCCGGTAACGGGTTTTATAAGCTGTGGTGTTAATTAACAATTTCCCCCCGATTACCCCGTTGTACCCCAATTCCACACTTTCCGTGGTGGATGCTTCCAGGGGTTTGATTTTATCCACAATTTCCCCGGTGCGCACATTTTGCAAGGAAAACCCGCGGTAAGCTCCCCGAAGCCAGATGTCCAGTCCGCTGGGATGGGTAGTAATAAACGAATGGGCAAAAGCGGGTTGAATGGGGGGACTATTAAACGCCTGATTATACACCAATCGTACATTGTGCGTTTTATAATGATACGATAACCCCAGTTTCGGACTGAAATGGCTTCCAAACTGATCGTTTTTATCGTAACGCCCTGTAATGTTTAGCTTAAAATGGGTGAACAAACGGCCTTCGTACTGAAAATACAGCCCTGTTTCCGAAATCTTAATTTTTTCATCTGCATCATCCAGATAGGTGCCTTCGCTATTGGGCTGTGTGCCTTTCCATTGGACACCCCAGGTAATGGAATGATTATCCGTAATATTAAAATTATGCTGTAATTCCACTGCATTGCGCCGTGGTTTGTCCACAAATTTAGCCTGCTCCAGTGCCGCTTCCG
>WGBF01000381.1 GCA_015494485.1 bacterium
CAAAGGCACGAACGGTTAAGCACAGCGCATCCGTGGTTTTTAGCACCTGCAATACCTGAGGATCAATGCCACGGGATTTGGCCGCGTCTTTTTCAATGCCCCCCACTTCAATGTATTCGATGGTGGCGTTCACTTTCTTTTTGGGCTGAAAGATTTCCGTAAGGGCATCCAGCCTGGAATCGGGAACTTTAACCACCCCCCGATGCACTTCAATTTTACCGCCACCCTGTTTGGTTGTCAAATCCTGGCCAGTTAACGTCGAAAACAACGTGGTTTTACCGCTCACTGGTAAACCGACAATGCCAATTTCCATACCTGCAGTTCTCCTTTTCCTTACCGATCCGCGCCCAATTTAATTTTATTTCCATCCCATTCCAAACAGCTTCTTTTTGCAAAAAGTAAATGCATTTCGGCCACTTTTTACCTGAGCAGGATTTAGGGTAGCAACCCGGAAAGGGACACCAATTTTCATCGAAGGGTTCTTCAAACGATGCGGATTACCAGATAAGCCAGTTTTTGCGGAATTACCAATTTTTGGAGGGAATTTACCTTCCGAAGGGCTTCTGAAAAAAAAGCGCGAGCAGTAATGCCCGCGCTTTTTCCCACCACAATCCTCAAACCAAAGGAGTTACTTTACCAGCACCATCTGGCGCACAAACCGTTGCCCACCCGATTGCAAGATGTAATAATACACACCACTGGCAAGGCCATCGGCCTGGAACGAAACGCGATACGTACCGGGTGCCTGTTCTTCATCAACCAGGGTCCGTATTCGCCGTCCCAGCGCATCGTACACCGTTAATTGTACCCGACTTTTCCGCGGTATGGCATATTCAATGGTGGTAATGCCGTTAAAGGGATTGGGATAATTTTGCTTTAATTGAAATTGAGTGGGAACCAATTCTTTCGAAAACGCAATGTCCGTTATTTGCCCTTCAAAGAAATCAAACACTTTGCTCATCAGGGCACTGCGTTTGCCTTCCGGGTAAATGGTTTCGAAAGGAACGGCAATGTATACCAGCTTTCCGGGAACAGAACCACCGGTAAATTTTCCTTCGAAGACAATACCGGCAATGTTGGTACTGGTGGCGTTTTTGTACTTCAATATGGAACGGGATCCGCCATACGGCGTCAGGGCATCCGGCCAATCCACGTCAAAGGTCCCGTGTGTTCCGTTATCAAACGAAAAATCCGGTAAACCGGCAAAAATGCCGTTGGGGTCCGCCTGGCAGGAGTAATAGGTGCCCTGCCGTCCATCCGGGGCATCCGCCGCATAAATAGCCTTCAGATAATTGCGGTAAAAACTCCGGTCGGTGGATGACCCCTTTTTATCCAGGTCCCACCCAATTTCCGAACCGCTGACAAACAGATGACCGCCCTGCTTCAGAAATTCTTTCACTTTTTCCTGTTCTGTACTGCTAAAGGTTTCATCGGCGGTGCTTTCGTCGCCCAGGATCCAGATAACCACATCATAATCCGTTAGCGCAATTTTCCCCTCAATCACGCTTTCATTCATCACGTAATCAAATCCGTATCCCCGGTTGGCAATGGCGGGGGCGTAAAATCGGACGTAATCATAGCGCGTATTTGTTCCCCGGTCAAATCCATTGACCAACAGAACCTGTGTGGCATTGGAGGAGGGCACCACCCCGTAAAGGCGCTTGGTGAGCGGGGTTTCGCCGGCGCTGTTGGCTGCTTTCAGTTTAAAATAATAGGGTTGCCCTTCCGTCAGGTCATGAACTTCAATAATATTGGTGTAGGCAACCACCGTATCCGTAAAATTCACCCCATCCTGGCTGATCAGGGCAATGTACTGGTCGGCATTTTCCACCGGATCACAGAAAATGGTGACATTATTGGCATCCTGCACGGCAGCAATCACGTGTTCCGGTGCCTGAACCGGCGGATTCACATAATAGGGAATGGAATCACCGGTTTCCGCATTGGACACATCCGATTCATTCCAATATCGGTCCAGCATGGTGGCAAAATAGGTGTAGCGGCCTTCCTGCCACTCCTGCCCCCAGTAGGAATCCCGGTAAGTAAAGGCGGTGTCGCTAAACTGCAGGGCAATCAGCTGATCATTGGAAACATCCAGCGTGGAATCCAGTGAACGATAAATGGCAAACCACCGCGGGCTATCCAGTGTATAAGGGGGTGAAATATGCACATCGTAATTCATGGAATCAATTTTGGTCAGGCTCAGCGTGGGTGCAGCCGGTATGGTGTCCACCACTAATTTTGTGGGTCGGATTTTTGTCTTCTTCTTAAAAAACGTTTGGGCAGCCGTTTCCCAGTAGTTGTGTTTTTCCCAGCTGGCATAGCTAAAGAATTGGAAGCCATCAGTCCATTCCACTTCCCGGCTGCTCTCCACAATTCCGGGGTGGTTATCCCACACGTTATCTTCATCCAGCCGATAGGAGCCCGGTCCAACTGTGTATAAACGTCCGGCCACAATGCCGCCGGTAATCCATTGTTCCCAGCAGGCGGGGCAATTGGCAGTCAGCATTTGGTAAAACCCGTCCCCCGACGTCCAGTGATAATGCATCGGGGTTAACTGGTCGATGTAGCCTTCATTAAACCACAAGGCCGCATCCTGAAACACCACGTAATACCCATTCCAGCCGCTCCAGTTGTATTTTCCCAGTGCAGCGGGGGATAATCGCACCCAGGGCTTAACCGCCTGAATGGAATCATGCAGGGTGCGGACGAATTCCGTAACCGACCAGCGCCGCCAGTCATCCCAGCTATTGAATCCAGCCGGAACTCCACCGGAGGCGGGATGCTCCACATCGTAAATGTACCGCTTGCCGCTTTCCGGGGACATCAATTTGTTAAACTGCTCTTCGGTAATCATTCCGTCCATGCGTTTCATCTGTTCAATTTCACTGGCCGGCGCGGAGGCCATATCGTCATCGGTAAATTCATTCCATCGCACATAATCCAGGTGTAACCCGTCGATGTCGTAATTCCGCACAATTTCCATGGCCACTTTTACCGTGTATTCCCGCACTGCTTCCAGGCCCGGGGAAACGCATTTGTACTTAGGCATAAACTGGCCATCTTCGTTGGTATTCACCCATTCCGGGTGTTCGTAAGCCGGGGTTCCCGGATGGGTGGAATAGGTCTGGAAGGTATTAAACCAGGCGTGTAGCTCAAGGCCCCGTTTGTGGGCTTCCTGAATGGCATATTCCAGAGGGTCAAACCCCGGATAATTGTAATAATTGGAATAATAGCCCCAGGGTTCATAGGAAGAGTTAAAGTACACGGTTCCGCTTTGCCGTACCTGCCACAATACGGCATTCATGTTTGCAGCTTTTACATTGTCCAGAATGGTTCGAATTCGGTATTTGATTTTGCTGGCACTCCAGCCGGGATTAATGTACTCCCAGGTGATGACCCACACGGCCCGGAATTCCTGGTTGTTTCGTTGTGCAAGAGCCGGCATGCTCATGCTGAACGCAAGAATGAACACAAAAAGCCATCGAAACATATTGCCTCCGTGAATGCAAATCCATTGAAAAGAACATTAGTGTGTGCAATGAAATGTAGGCCGTAATCCAGGGGGAATCTTCTACAATTTTAGTTTTTCATAATACTTTTTTGGCGGCATTACCCCAGCATGTCCACCGCGATGGCCCCAATAACACTAAACGTTCCAAATACGGACATGGCCTTAAAGTAGGTAAGCATATCCAGATGATAATACGCCTGAAGGCCGTAAATATAAATGATAATGAATGTCGAACCGTAGGCAATTAATGCAACGGTAATTAACCGAAGCGGGATACCAATAACATTTTGTTCGGCTATATTGCCCAGTCGCGCGCGTCCGATGAAGATGTAACCAAAAAACAGCGTCAGTACAATTAAAAATATGGCCCGCCCCAAACTAATAGACGCTGCGAGATGCCAGATTTCATCGGTAAACAGTAAGGGAAACACGAACCCGACGGCTCCCACCAATTGCTGAATTAAGTCATCAATGCCCAGGCGGTCCAGTGAAGGAAAAAGTTTGGCCCGAATATCGCGAACGTCTTTCTGGATGGCCTCCAGGTCTTCATTCATTTCTTCCACGTCCCGTTCAATATTCTTCAACCGCTCTTCCTGCTTGTTCATTTCAGCCATTGGAACGATCCTCCACCTGTAATTTTTGCTGCGCCATCTTCAGTGCCGCGACAAGATTTTCTTCCTCAATATTCCAGTGGGAAGCGTGCCAGACTACCGAACCGCGGGCAAATGCCAGGACCTGCGGCGATTGATGCCGAACGCCAGTTATTTCCGCAATGTAGTTCGATAACGGGCGCTGTTCGATTACATCAATTTTGGCATACGGGATGTCCGGGTGTTCCCGTACAAAGAATAAAAATGTTTCCCATTTCAAATACGAAATGGAGCAATACGGTGAGTATTTAAAGATAAACACCGGTTTTTCGTGACTGCGCTGAATGAATTTATCCACGTCTTCCGTTGTGTGTAACCGAACCATGTTCTCCCTTTTATTTTGCCGGAAACTAACTGAAACGGGTGTTCATTGCAAGCAAAAAGGCGTTCCCCTCCCCCGTTTTTGTGCACCCGTGAAATTCAGTACAGTGCTCTGCCGACCGTTTTTCCTACTGCAGCACTTCCTGCTGAAGAAACGGCAATACGGTCAGGAAAAACCGCAACCCCACTTCAATAACCTCCGGGGGTGCATCAAAATACTGGGTGTGAAGGCCGGGCTGATCGTCCCGTGTTTGAATACCCAGCCGCACCAGCGCTGAAGGCACCTGCTGGGCATAAAAGCCAAAATCGTCACCGCCGGGCGAGCGGTAATTGTCAATTACATGAAACTGGTCGGGGGTTTCCCGCTGAATGATTTCCCGTAACGCGCGAATAAGGCGGGGATTATTGTGAACCGGTGGCGCCCCTTCTTTTTTAATAAAGCGAATCATAATGTGATTTTCGCTTTCCAGCTCCTGCAGTAAATTGCGGAATCGCATATAAAACCGGTTCTTTGCCTGGGTACTGGTTAACCGCAACGTACCGGTTAACCGCAGTTTTTTGGGAATGATGTTGTACCCTTCCTTGGCCTCTATTTCCGTAAACGTCAGCATTATGGGAAACTTCATCCAGTCAAATTCCCGGTAAATAATGCCATAGCTATCCTGAATGAGCCGGCTGGCCAGCCAGATAAGGTCCGCTGTTTCAGACGGGCGGGAAGAATGCCCACCGGGGCCTTCGAACAGCAAATCCAGTTGAATGCTTTGCATGTTTACCCAGCCGGGGGTTAATGAAATCGTGCCCAGCGGAATGCGCGGGTCCACATGCATCCCCAGAGCAAATGCCACATCTTTTAACACACCGGCTTCAATCATTTTGGGAGCACCGGCGGGAATGGGTTCCTCTGCCGGCTGGAAGAGCACCCGAAGGTTCAGCGGCAGGCGGATGCCACCCGTTTGCACTGCCGCAGTAACGCCGGCGGCAACAGCGGTGTGAACATCGTGCCCGCAGGCGTGGCATACCCCGGGATTCTGGCTTTTGTAGGGAACCTCCTTGGCATCCTGAATGGGCAGCGCGTCAATATCCCCACGCAGTAATACAAATGGCGCCCCTTCCTGAAAGACAAAATCAACCCAGCCGCCCGTTTCCGTGGGTTGATGAAAGCGGGTAATGCCAAAGGATTCCAGAAAGCGGCGAATGCGCCGGGTGGTTTCCACTTCCTGCCAGCTCAATTCCGGGTGCTGGTGCAGTTCCTGCCGAAATTCCACTACCTTGCTTAGAATATTTTCAAACTGCTCCTGAAACGCTTGCAATGCTTCGGGAAAGGTCCGTTTCATACGTGCCTCATTTTTATTTTCCTGAAAATTAATTCACCCTGGGGTAAAATGAAACTGCCGGTTTGTTTTTCCGGCATTCTTTTTGATCAGGTTTGTGC
>WGBF01000382.1 GCA_015494485.1 bacterium
CAGGGTGTGGTGTTCTTCGTCGTTCAACGGTTGGTGTTCCGTGAGTTTTTTGTAAATGCGGATTAAATCTTTGAACATGCGGGTAGCGGCCCCGGAAGCGGGCACAAATTTCATTGCCCGTCCTTGCGCCATCGCGGATTCAAACCGCCGGGCATATGTTAATTCTTCTTCTGGAGTAAGTTTCCGAATACCGTCATGTAACGTTGCGGGACGCACAATCTCAAGGCGCGGAAATCCTTCCCGGAGCCGGTTGAGTTGTTGGCGAATTGTTTCGGTGGAAATCCCTTTTTCGTTTAGAAAGTAAATGTCTTCTGCCGTTAACTGTTCCAGTTCGTCCATATTCAGTCCCATTTTTTCCGCAAAAATTAATGTGATTTGGTATTGTTTCCAAATGTTAGGTGAGAAAGACCAAGCTCAAATACATTCCACATTTTTTAAGTTTTATTTAACGAGTTCTACTATATATCGGTCAATATAGCGGCTGGTGTGCACGTTGCCGCTACTGTCCACCAGTATGCCGTCAATCCCGTTTAATGAATCCAGCCAGGCAATACCGGCCCGAGGGCCCATAATAAACAACCCGGTAGCAAAAGCATCGGCAGTTTCGCATGTGGGGGCAATGACGGTTGCACTCTGGCTTAACCGTCCTGGTTCTCCGGTACGGGGATCAATCAAATGATGGTACCGGACATTTTGGTAAAAATAATAACGCTGGTAGTCCCCGGAAGTGGCAACAGCTGCATTCTGTAATTTCAGCACAGCCAATAGCCCCTGTTTCCGGGGATGCCGAATGCCCACCTGCCAGTAATTATCATCAGCGCGCCAGCACCGCAAATCCCCGCCGGCATTTACAATACCAGCCTGAATGCCCATCTGCTGGAGTACGGCAACGGCCCGGTCCACGGCATACCCTTTGGCAACTCCTCCCAGGGCAATGGCGTTTTGTGGCGCTTCCTTTGCCATGCGATTTCCGGGTTGAAAATGAAAATGCTGAAAACCGACATAGGGACGGACGCTGGCAATTTTTTCAGGAGTTGGGGGAGTCGGGGAGTCCTGTTCAAATCCGTACAAATCCAGAAACGGTTTTACAGAGGGGTCAAAAAGACCATGGGTGAGTTTCCAATAAGTTTGAATCCGCCGCAAAAACTGGTAAACGGAATCGGGTAGCACAACCGAATTCGTGGCATGATTTAACTGAAAAATGGGGCTTGTGGGATTTTCCTCCCAGTACAGTGAATCCAGGGTAACAATGGTTTGATGTGCCGCATTAACAGCCTTCAGTGCCGTTTGTTGATCGGAACTCACTACGGTGTATTCAATGACGGTATCCATGGAAAAACGGGTGAACCGGTAGGTATGCGACGATTTCTGGCATCCCAGGAACAAAAAAAATACCACACTGCCAATTAAAATTGCAGTGTGGTATGCGTGAGTTCTCAACAATCGATTCTTTTTCATCCGATTAACGCATCGAATTTTGATGGGCGGGGAAGAGAAACAACCAAGCGGTTGGGAGCACAAATTAAATGGCCTTCCGATATTGCTCCCTGTTTCTGGCAAAGTTTGTGCTTGCAGGAAGCATGGGTAACAGAAATAGTGCCGTCCTGAAGAGATAAATGGGTTTTGCCCATTTGCACGGGGACAATAATATCCGCGTAATTTCGGGAAACGTCCAGTACATCCACAATTTGGCCGTTGCTTTTAATGATGATGGATTCCTTTCGGATATCCGTTTCCGGCTCCAGTGCGATTAAAGCAGTTGCGGGCCTTTTCCGGGATCGCAGTTGATGAGTAAATGTTTTAAACCAATGGGGGGTACCATCCGCAAACGGATCGGTCAGTTTTCCGTGCAAAAACAGGGTAGCATCCTGCGGTACCGGAGAAATTGGTTGTTCGGATATCCGGTAATCCGAATATTGCTTGAGTTGCTTAAGTACATAAAACAGGTCTGTTGTTGGCTGGTCGGTTAAAAATACAATTGCCGGGGCTTCTTTATTGAATAATTGAATGGTGAAAAAACCACCGCTTAAACCGGCCGCACCCAACGATAACAGTTTTAGAACGTCGCGCCGTTTCATCTTTCGTCTCCGCTTAATTTTTCACAAAATAACCGATTAAATTTTCGGTTTCAAGTACCGGCAAAATTAATTCACGGAAAAATTTAAACTGTTGTCGAACAACGCTTCTGCCGCTATATTTAATTCGAAGGGAATTCCGAAAATGAGTGTGGCTGGAGCCACCTTAACCATAGAATCGAATAGTAAAAGCAGGAGGAATTCCCATGAGTACATCCCTGAGTGATATTGCCCGCCAGATTGAACATGAGCATGAAGCCCTTAAGAATCAAATGGATATGCTGCAGGAAACGGTAAAAACAGAATTAACAGAAGACAATTTTAAAGATTGGCAGGTGGATACTATCCTAAAACTCCGTGATTTTAAAGGAACCCTGGAAAAACATTTTGAAATGGAAGAGATCGGGGGATTTAATGAAGAATTAATTCGCCTGAAGCCGCAAAACAAAAAGAAGATTGAAGAACTGGAAACCGAACATCGGGAAATTATTTTAAAAATCGAACATATTATTTCCGAATTGAAACACCTGGTAACATTTGAAAAGGAGAAAATTCAGAACATTGTCAGTTCCGTTTTGGGGGTTCTGGAAACGCTGCATTTGCATGAAGCCGCAGAAAGAGAGCTGGTGAACACCACCTATTTTCATGATATTGGATCTGCCGATTAAGTCTGGATGTTCCGGGGGAAATTCACCAGGACACAATACACCCGAATTTACCACCGGGATTGTTTTATTGGTGATTCCCCCGGAATTTTTCCTACCTTTTATTTGGTGAATCCCGTTTTTCCACTTAACTTGTGCCGTTCGAAAACCATGAGGGAAGAATGAATCGATTCCGAACGGTCGCTGTGCTCATCACCCTTTTGCTCATTACGACTGGTATGGCAAACACGCCTACGGTAGAAACGGTGTGGCAATTATTTGAACGGGGGCAGGTTGCGCGGGCCGAATCATTATTCACTGCTTTACAACAACACAATCCCCCAACCCCCGTTGCTGTTATTTTACAGGCGCGGCTGGCGGAAAGCCAGTTTCAACCGGACCAGGCCATTGACGTATTGGAAAAAGGGCTGGAAACATTTGGTCCCAATGCCAACCTGTACTTTGAGCTGGGCAATGCCTACAGCCTGAAAGTAGCCACCGTGAGCGTATTCAAAAAAATGGGTGTTGCCAAGAAAATGAAACGCATGTGGCGACGGGCGATTCGCCTCAATCCGCACCATGGGCGGGCCATGCTTAGTTTGGCCCAATATTATTTACTGGCACCGGGTTTTGTGGGTGGCGATGCGGACAGCGCGGAGTATTATTTAACCCGCCTGACGTCCATTGAACCGAAACTGGCTTACATGGGACGTGCCGTTCAACAACAAAAGGAAAAACATTTTTCTGAGGCGCGTGTCTGGTTAAAAAAGGTCCTGGCCCTGGACTCCACCTATGCGCCGGCCTATTTATCCCTGGCGTTCACCTATTTACAGGAAGAGCACAAGGATTCGGCGCTGGCGGTCCTGGACCAATTGCTTCGTATTCAACCGGATAACCCCTTTGCCTTGAATCAAAAGGGCCGTTTGTTATTTGAGGATGGGAAATTGCTGGCTGCACGGGATCTGTTCTATCGGGCATTAAAAAGCGATCCTTACCTTGTCGCGGCCCATTTTTATTTGGGGCGCACATACGAAGAGCAGGAAAGTTTTGTGAAAGCGGGCGAAATTTATCGCTACATCATGAAAACGTTTCCCAAACATCCCCTGGCCAAACAGGCCAAGCAGCGGCTGAAGAAATTTACCAAGTAGCGCACCATTACCTGGAGCTTACAGAGGGATTTCTTTTCCCCGTTGGTGCAGGGAGGCTTGCGCGGCTTCCAGCATGCGCACCACATCCAGCCCCCGGCGCCCGTCAACCAGTGGTTTGGCATTCCCTTTTAATACATCCACCACATGCTGGGTTTCTACGCTCAGCGCTTCCGTGGTATCAATTTTGGGGGCGTACATGTCGCCAGTGCGATATTGGATAAGTGTGTGGTAAATATCATCCGGTGTGCGAATCACCTCAATGCCTTTGTCATACACCCGGATTTTTTCACTGGGTTGATTGTCATCCCAGACAACCATTTTTTTACTTCCGGCAACCAGCATCTGGCGAATTTTTACCGGACTTAACCAGTTAACGTGAATGTGGGCGATTAAATTGGACGGGTAAAAAAGGGTAATATAGGCCATATCCGCTTTGCCGTCCCCCAGATGGTCCGCGCCGGTGGTAATAACCCCTTCCGGCTGGGAGGGAATTAAATGATTTAACAC
>WGBF01000383.1 GCA_015494485.1 bacterium
CGGGTACCAATACAGAAGATATTGTGCAATACATCCGGGACTGGTACCAGAAAAACCGCTCCAATGCCAAAACAGCGGTAGAATAGCCATTGTCCGTGGTGGTTAAGAGCGACAGGTGCTGAGTGAGTTCGAAATCCAAAAATAGCGTGGGCGAACCCGGTTATTACCGTGCACCCATACCGGATTGGCCGGAAGGGGAACGTCCCCGGGAAAAACTGATGCACCTGGGGCCTGACCGGTTGAGTGATGCAGAATTGTTGGCCATTCTCCTCCGCACGGGAAATCGTCAGCAAACAGCACTGGACCTGGCAAAGGCCCTGCTGGCACAACACAAAAATATTTTGGAATTGTCCGAATTACCGTACCAGCAACTGGCTACCTTAAAGGGCCTGGGGCCGGTAAAGGCGGTTACCCTGAATGCTGCGTTTGAATTGGGGCGTCGGCTGGCAGCCTTTCCCTGTCAGGAAAAATTAAAAATCACCGGACCGGAAGTGGTGCAGCAAAAATTTGGTCCGGTACTTTTCCATTTGAAAAAGGAAGTATTCAAAATCTTGCTCCTGAACAGCGCCAATATTCTCATCCGCGATGTTACCATCTCTGAAGGAATACTGGATTCTGCCCTGGTCCACCCGCGAGAAGTATTTAAACCCGCCATATTGGAATCGGCTGCCAGTATTATTTTAATACACAATCACCCTTCCGGGGAGACCAATCCATCGCCGGAAGACCATCGAATTACCCAGCGCCTGGTGGAGGCGGGACGAATTGTAGGGATACCCGTGCTGGACCATATTATTCTGGGTGGCGAACGGTATTTTAGTTTTCATGAAGAGGGATTGATAGAGGACGATTAAGGCACAGTTAAGAAAGGAAAACCGATGAGTAAAGCAAGTGAAAATCACTGGCCTTCCATGGAAGAAAAAATCCGGTTATTACGTCAGTACAAAAATGAAGCATTGAAAGGTGGTGGCGAACAGCGCATTCAAAAAATGCATCAGCAGGGAAAACTTACTGCCCGGGAGCGCCTGGAAGTTCTTCTGGATGAGGGGAGCTTTGAAGAAATGGATATGCTGGTACGCCATCGTTTTCGGGAATTTGGCCTGGACAAAAAACGGTTTTGGACGGATGGGGTTATCACCGGTTTCGGAACCATTAATGGGCGTCCGGTAATGGTATTCAGTCAGGATTTTACCATTCTGGGAGGTAGTCTTTCGGAAGCCCACGCACGGAAAATTGTGAAAATCATGGATATTGCGATGAAAATTGGTGTGCCTGTTATCGGGCTCAACGATTCCGGCGGCGCGCGTATCCAGGAGGGGGTTGTGAGTCTGGGCGGATACGCGGATATTTTCCTGCGGAATACCCTGGCCAGTGGTGTTATTCCTCAAATTTCGGCCATCATGGGGCCAACCGCTGGTGGAGCGGTTTATTCTCCGGCTATCACCGATTTTATTTTTATGGTTAAGGATAAAAGTTACATGTTTGTAACCGGACCCAATGTGGTAAAAACCGTTACCCATGAAGAAGTATCCTTTGAAGAACTGGGGGGTGCTTTTACCCATGCGACCAAAAGCGGGGTTGCCCACTTTGTTACCGAAAATGACGTAGATTGTCTGGAAAAAATTCGAACGTTAATGAGTTACCTCCCATTAAATAATGCCGAAGACCCTCCCTATCAGGAACCCAATGATGATCCCAATCGAATGGATGCGGAATTGGAGCAGATAATCCCGGATAATCCTGGAAAACCGTATGACGTAAAGGATGTTATTCGCCGCGTTGTGGATAACGGGGTGTTTTTTGAAGTGCATGAATTGTATGCCCAGAATATTGTGGTGGGATTTGCCCGTCTGGACGGTTATCCGGTAGGGGTAATTGCTAACCAACCGGCGGTGCTGGCTGGCGTGCTGGACATCGATGCCAGTATTAAAGCGGCGCGTTTCGTCCGGTTTTGCGATGCATTTAATATCCCGCTATTAACCTTTGTGGACGTGCCGGGATTTTTACCCGGTACGGTGCAAGAGTGGGGCGGAATTATTAAACATGGGGCCAAATTGCTGTATGCCTATTCGGAAGCCACTGTACCAAAGGTTACGGTCATATTGCGTAAAGCCTATGGAGGGGCATATGACGTCATGAGCTCCAAGCACATTCGGGGCGACTTTAATTTTGCCTGGCCGTCTGCAGAAATCGCGGTCATGGGGCCCAAAGGTGCTACGGAAATTATTTTCAAAAAGGAAATTTCGGAGGCAGACGACCCGGAAGCGTATCTGGCACAAAAGGAAAAAGAATACAGAGAAAAATTTGCAAACCCCTATCAGGCGGCGGAATATGGGTATATCGATGATGTTATTGAACCCCATACCACGCGCCCAAAAGTTATTCGGGCGTTTCGCCTCTTGAAGACAAAGGTCGACCATAATCCACCCAAAAAACACGGCAATATCCCGTTGTAAATATGCAGCCGTTATTGGAAAAACCGGTGCAGGATGCTGACCTGCTGTCCGCCCGCTTTCGAATGTTTGATTTTCCTGCGCTGCTTTTTATGGGGCTGCTGGCGGGGCTAACAATTATTTACTGGAATCGCCTGGAACATCCTGCTATTTATTTAACGTTTCTGGGTATCTTAGCGGTGAATATTTTGTTATGGGTCTTATACCCACCCCAAGGGCGTGTGGCGCAATTTGTGCGGCAATTTTATCTGGTGGCGTATGTGCCGTTATTTTTTACCGCCATGCACTACTACATTCCGGCAATTCATGCTTCGGATTATGACAGATTGTTGGTGTTTCTGGATTACAAATTGTTGGGGGTGCATCCAACGGTATACCTGGAAAAAATTATGACCCCCTGGTTAACAGAATACCTTCAAATAAGCTACACCGCATTTTATTTTTGTCCCGCCGTGGTTATTGTTGTTTTGTATCTTAAAGGAAATATCCAAAAACTGGATTATTATTTAACCCTTTTGGCTGTAGCATTTTTTCTCTCATATATTGGATATTTATTGATTCCCGCTCTTGGTCCACGATTTTATATTGCCCACCTGCAAACCCGCCCCCTGGAAGGGATGTTCCTTTTTAATAAAATTCAGCATGTGTTAAATGAACTGGAAAATATTCAGTGGGATGCGTTTCCCAGTGGCCATACCGCAATTATTTTGCTGGTTTTGTATTTTAGCTTTTATTTTATGCGCCGATTTTTTTATGTCATGATTCCGGTGAGTCTTTCGTTAATATTTTCAACGGTTTATTTACGTTACCATTATGTCGTAGATGTCCTGGGTAGTATTGCTTTAACTGTGGTTACCATTTTACTGGTAAATTGGTATGCGGGGTATTTTTTCAATCGCATGCCGAAGTAATGGGAAAAAATCCCAATGTTCAGTAGTATTTGTTGCAATTTGTGCCACTGTATTGTTCTAAATCATGAATTTTCGTTGCTTATAAATTGGCGTTATTTTTGCTTAATTTCCAAAATTTGTACATTCTTCAGTTAAACAGGCAGGCTGGATATGTGCAGAGTATTGATAATTGATGATGATCAGGTTCTGTTAAAAAACTTAAAGTTGTTGCTGGAAACTCAGCAATATCAGGTGGATGTCATCAGTAATCCTGTAATGGCGCCGGAATTGCTCAAAAGGCATTCGTACAATTGTATATTACTGGATGTCAAAATGCCCGGGATGGATGGATTAAAATTGTTTCAAAAAATTAAAAATGAATTTGGCCATATACCGGTAATCATGATTTCCGGCGAAAGTACTATTGGTATTGCGGTGGAAGCATTAAAAAAAGGAGCGTACGATTTCATTGAAAAACCCATTGACCCGGAGCGCTTGTTGGTAGCCGTACAAAACGCCATCGAAAAGCAAAACTTACTGGAAGAAAAGGAAAATATTTTCCGGGAACTGGAGCGGGAATACCGGATGATCGGTGTAAGCAATGCTATGAAAAAAGTATATTACGAAATTGAAAAAGCCGCTGCCGTAGATGCGAAAGTGTTGATTACCGGAGAAAGCGGGGTAGGGAAAGAATTGGTGGCCTGGGCGATTCATCACAAAAGCCGGCGGAAATCCAAACCATACGTCAAAGTTAATTGTGCGGCGGTGCCTTCGGAGTTGTTGGAGTCCGAATTTTTTGGCCACCGAAAGGGGGCATTTACTGGAGCCGTATCGGACCAAAAGGGGAAATTTATGGCAGCAAACGGCGGTACACTATTCCTGGACGAAATTGGCGATATGGATATGCGGTTGCAGGCAAAACTGTTGCGCGTACTGGAAACCAATGAGATTGAAATCGTTGGGGAAGTATTTCCCCGGAAAATTGATGTGCGCATCATAGCCGCAACAAATAAAGATTTAAGTCAATTGGTAGAGAGGGGAAGCTTTCGGGA
>WGBF01000384.1 GCA_015494485.1 bacterium
CTGCGGGAGGTGGACCGGGTGTTTCTGCGATTGGAGGCCCCCCGGATTGGCGGAACACTGGGAGATTTTAATCTCTCCATTGGCGAAAGCCAGTTTGGCCGGGTGGAACGAAAACTTCAGGGAATGATGATTCAGGGAAAGCTCTTTGGAGCAACCATGAATGGTATTTATGGTACGTCGCGGGGGACGTACCACACCAATCAATTTCTGGGGCAGGAGGGACACCAGGGGCCCTACCAGTTGCGGGGTAAAAACGGGGAACGGGAAATTGTGGTACTGGCAGGTACGGAGCGGGTGTACGTGGACGGGCAATTGCTTCAACGCGGCGAGAATAACGATTACATTATTGATTATGGGTTGGGGCAAATCACCTTTACGCGCAACCGGCTTATTACCTCGGAGAATATCATTGAAGTGGATTTCGAATATACTTCCTACCGGCAACAGTTCAGCAAAAACTTCACCGGGGTACAGATCCGTTCCCAAAATACCGAAGCGCCCTTTTTTTACGATGTCCGGATTTTCCGGGAGTGGGACGATTTAAACAACCCTCTGGATGGTGCACCGCCCCTTAACGATGAGCAAAAGCTGGTGCTAAAATTTGCCGGCGACGATCGGCTGAAAGCCACCACTCCGGGGGCTGAGTTCGTGGGGCCGGGCAAGGGAAATTATTCCCGGCGGGATACTGTACTGAATGGGAAAACCCTTACCTATTTCAAATATGTTGGGGATGGACAGGGAAGTTACCGCATTACCTTCAGCGGGGTGGGAACCGGGCAGGGGGATTACGTTCGGGAACGTCTTGGGGTGTATCGGTATGTTGGCCCCGGTAGGGGTGACTATTTGCCGGTCCGACTGTTGCCCTTGCCTTCCGAACAATTGCTGGCTAACGTGAAAAGCCGCTACCAATTTTTAAAATATTTCCGCATCGATGGGGAATTTGCCCTTAGCCGCCGTGACGAAAACGTATTATCCCCGCTGGGGGATGGCGATAATCAGGGAGAAGCTTACGATGTCCGCCTGGTATTTGATGGAAATGCAACTAAACGTAAAAACACGGGCCCGAAAGTAAACTGGCAAAATGTTGTACTCCAGGCCGCGCTAAAACGGCGCACCGCAACCTTCCGGCAAATGGACCGGCAATTTCAGCCGCTGTACGATTACCGCTGGAATACGGTAACGACCTTAAATGTACCTCAGGAAAATATTCGGGAATTTCAACTCTCCTGGAAGCCCACGGCCAGCATCTGGCTTCAGGGAGAATGGGGGGAGAATTTTTTGGGAGAAAGCCAGGCGTCCCGCCGACAGGTGGTGGAAGGCCAACTACAGGGGGGGAAATGGCCGGGAATAGGCGGCCGGCAGGAAGTGATTTTGACCCGTACCAGTGCGGTAACCAGCAAATGGGTCCGGCAATCCGGGCGATTCTGGTTTCCCTGGAAACGGTTACGCCCGGAGTATCAGTTTAAAAGTGAAGACCGCTGGGTGCAGGGGGAGAACCAAAAACAAACCGGTTTTTATTACCAGAACCACACCCTTTCCCTGACCTTGGGCCAATTTTTAAATACGAAATGGGAAGCCAATACCAGATTGCGCACGGATTTTTTGTACAATCCCCATCAGCAGGGGGAGCGCTTAAAACAGGCGGATACCCGAACGTATGAATTACGGGGGGAGTTGTTGAAAAGCAAACACTGGAGCGGCACGTTTTCCTTTGCATTTCGGGATAAACAGTACGACCCCTTTTTCCTGCGAATGCCGGCGGACAGCATCTCCCAATACAGACCGGATGCCCGCTTTCAGGATACCACCTGGCAAAACCGTCAGAGCCATCTGGGGCGGGTGGCGTTGCGATATCGTTCCGGTGGCCGGTGGGATGTTTCGGTGGATTACCGTGCTTCCAGCGAGCTGGAGGCGTTAAAGGAAAAAGTGTATGTGTTTGTGGGGCAAAATCGGGGCAATTACCGCTTTGATGAAATATTGCAGGAATATGTTCCGGACCCCAACGGGGATTACGTGTTGTTTATTGTCCCGACAAACAAATTTCAGAATGCAACCCTTATGGAAAGTGCGTTTCGGCTTCGGTTGCGTCCGGGGCGATGGAGCGTGCGGGATTCCCGCCTGAAAAAATTCTGGAAGGACCTGTCGCTGAATTGGTATGCC
>WGBF01000385.1 GCA_015494485.1 bacterium
ATCCTTCCCCAATTCCACCGCACGAACGATTGCCTGACTGACCACTTCTGCCGCTGCCTCCCCAACAACATTCACATCCGCTTTCCGGTTCCCCACACTTAAGGCAAAAACGATATCGCCATCATACATCGTATGGGCCGGACGGATGGCCCGTGCAATGCCGTTTTGGGCCATTTGAGCAACCTTTGTAATCATTTCCCTATCCAACTGAGCATTTGTTGCAACAACAGCCAGCGTTGTATTGGTTCCCCGAATCGGGGCAGAAAATTCCCCGCGTTTCATATAAGCAACCGTATCCAAAAAACCTTTCCAGGAAGGATTCAACGCTCCGGCAATAATGGCACCGGTCTTCGGGTTTATGACGTCCCCCAGTGCATTTACTACAACCAGTGCAGCTACCCGAACACCATTGTACAATTCCATTCCATCGCTTGCCAGCCCGCCATACATGGCGTACTCCATCCCTAAAATTTTCCCCACGGTGGCGCCCCTTCCGGCACCGACGCGCCCTTCTTCAAAATCCGTTTGCGCATGTTGAGCCGCCTGGTATCCCATGTCCACGGTGGGGATATCCACTGAACGCTCCCGGGTTAAATCAAAAATAACCGCTGCGGGTACAATGGGTACAATAGCTGTCCCTGCTGCATAGCCGATTCCTTTTTCATAAAGATATCGCATCGCTCCATCGGCAGTGCGTAATCCAAAAGCACTCCCGCCGGTTAACACAAGTCCATGAATTTCCCGCACCATAAACGTTGGCCGCAGTAAATCTGTTTCCCGCGTGCCAGGTGCGGAACCGCGCACATCCACACCGGCCGTAGCACCATTCGGACACAGAACCACCGTACATCCGGTCGCTTCTGTGGGATGGGTACTGTGCCCAACCAAAATTCCATCAATATCCGAAATTTTCATTTGCATATACCGTTTTTATTTTTTTATTTAAAATAACATTTTTTTTAAATGAAACAATGATTCTGTGGAATGAATCACACTTACCTGCCACATCTGTGTTTTTATTTTAAGTGAGAAGAAGTTTGTCTGGAAGGAATAACATTCAGGAGGAATAATGTACATCATCTCGTTGTTAAATTTCACCCTGCGATTTAATCAAAGTTTAAATTTTAATTAAACAGGAGGTTGTCATGCCATTAAATATTCATAAAAAAGTATGGGGTGCGTTTATTGTTGTTTTTCTTCTTGCAGGGTGTAGCGTGGACAAAAACCCAACCATTTCCAAAACTCCGGCACCCGAAGTGACCAAGGAAGTCGTGGGCAATTATGCACCACCGTTAACCACAGCAACGCTTAAGATTTCTGCAAATTCTCTTACCAGTTACGAAGAGCTGCATCAGACTCAACCAACGACAAACAGTTCCCTTGCCGGAAGCCAGGACGTAGCGGATGAAGTGTACCGCTTTGAGAATGGATTTCATATCTGGGAAGGCAACATCACGTTTCCTGAAATGGAAGACATCTGGGAAATGTCCTACATCCGAAAAATTCAATTTCGGGATCAACCCGGCGGTGTCGTGCTCGTTGCTTCCGATAATGCAAACTTCATGTACTCCTTCACCAATATAAAAGGAAAATATGGTTTTGGTAGAAGCGCCCCGGAAAGCGGTGTAACCTTTGACCATTATCTTGAAGGGGAATGGACCGGCATGTTAAACGGAACCCCCACACTGCGCGGAACTGGAGAATATGCCCGGATCTGGAAAGGGTATTACAATCAGGAACTCACCGAAATTGAAACGCGGGTGGACTTTCAAATCCAGGATTTACAGTTTACCCGTGATGCTGAACATGGATACTTACTGAATGGTACTATTGTAGCATCCCTCCCCCCGTTTTCTTTCCAGGCTAACTTTGATGGCACACCCACGGCAAAGATTTCCATTTACCAGTTTGGCCTGAAAGTGGGGGAAGTAGAAGTTGAAATACCCAATTTGTACGGGTGGGACATTAAAAATGGTCTCATTAACCCCAACGCAGCGGAATTTTTTGAAACCGTGCTGGATCCGTTGAATTTGCTTGCCGGTATGGAACCACTTGCAAATTAATTGAATCCCCAAAATGTTTTGGACGTCAAAGCGGGTACCCGTCCGGTACCCGCTTTTTTATTCCCTCTATTGAAGGCTCCCCGTTTTTCTTGTTAACTTTATCCAACCAGTAATCGGAGAAAATTATGCGCGTTGGATTTATTTCGACCTATCCTCCAATTGAATGCGGCGTTGGTGCTTACACACAATTTTTAACAGATGCCCTTCGCCGTGAAAAAACGGATGTGTACATTGTATCCCATTACGGGGGCCAGGGCAAACAGGTTTTTCCGGCGTTTGATTATGAAGATAACGACCTGGCGGAAAAAGCATTTTCAATGATGATTCGCTTTACCCCGGACATTGTGCACATCCAACATGAATTTGGCATGTACGGGAAGCATTATGGTGTCCAGGTCGTTCCGTTAATCCTGCAATTTAAATTGTTGGGAATTCCGGTCATCGTCACCCTCCATACCGTTTACCAGAACCCGCCCGAACCCCATCAAATTTTATTGCATGCAATACTGAACAACGCCAGTAAAGTTATTGTTCACGAAGACTATCAGAGGAACACGTTAAATACATTATTTAACCAGCAGTTTGCGGAACGTCTGGTGGTGATTCCACATGGCGCCCGGGAAGTGGAGCCAATACCCAATGCAAAAGAAATACTGGGTTTACCGAAAGATAAAAAGGTTATTTTGTTAATTGGTTATTTTCGCCCCTCTAAGAATTATGAGCTTATTGTGGACATTATGCCGCAAATTGTGGAACAATATCCAGATGCCATTCTGGTACTTGCGGGAAAAATCCGCGGAAAAGAATTTGTGGAATACCGCAATCTGCTTTTTGACCGTATTCGGAAATCACCGGTACGGGATCATATTTATCTCATTCGGGGACAACTGCCCCAGGAAACGTTTGATACGGTTTTATCTGCTGCAGATGTGGTGGTTTTACCGTATAAAATCACTTCTCAAAGCGGTATTTTATCCCACAGCTTATCGTTTGGCAAGCCGGTCGTGACCAGTCCGGCCCCTTCCATGACCCGTATCCTAAATGAATCCGGGGCCGGCTTTACCGCGGAATCCCCGGCCGAATATGTCGAAAAAATCCTTTCTATTTTACAGAACGAGACACTGGCCCAACAACTTTCGCAACGCGCTATTCGCTACGTTCGCGAAAAACTGTCCTGGCGCCTTATTGCCCAACAACACATTAAATTATATGAAGAAACGCTGGATTCTGTAGAAGAGAATATTCAAACAATTTTTGTGGAATAAAAAGGTGTATGATAAATATGACAGCACGTATAAATTTGTACCCATTTAAACGGTATGCAGGAAATCCCATTTTGACCCGGGAAGATATTCCTTATCCCTGTAATACCGTTTTTAATGCCGCCGCTGTGAAGTTTAAAGACGAATATTTACTCTTACTTCGTATTGAAGACCTCAGTGGTAAAAGCCACTTTACCCTCGCGCGTTCTAAAGATGGGTACAATTTTATTGTGGATGAAGAGCCCTGGATTGTACCGGCCAATGACCCGTATTTTGGCCCCTATGAAGAATACGGGGTGGAAGATCCCCGGATAACCCCGGTTGACGGCGTCTATTACATTACTTACACTGCTTTTAGCCGCCATGGCCCCCGGATTGGTATTGGGCGCACGACGGATTTTGTTCACTTCGAGCGGATTAGCCTCGCTTCTGAAGTGGACAACAAAGATGCCGTCCTGTTTCCTCAAAAATTCAACGGCCTGTATGCCATGCTGGACCGCCCTTCCGGTTTTGGCGGTGCAAAAGGCTCCATCTGGATTCAATTCTCTCCGGATTTAATTCACTGGGGTCAGGCCAGGGTAGTGTTATCCCCCGAACCCGGATGGAGCAATTCCAAATTGGGCGTATCGACCCCGCCGATTAAAACCCCCATGGGTTGGCTGGTATTTTACCACGGTGTCCGCCAAACGGGATCCGGAAAGCTGTACCGGGTGGGCGCAATGTTGCTGGACCTGGAAAACCCTGCGCATCTGCTGGGATACACCCCGCACTTCATTTTTGGTCCGGAAGAAGATTACGAACGAATCGGGGATGTTCCGAATGTCATCTTTCCCTGCGGGGTTATCGATGAACCGGACGGCACCCTAAAATTATATTACGGGGCGGCCGATACTTGTATTGCGATGGCAGAAGTGAAAACCGACGATGTTGTTCATCTGTGTCAGATTTTACCGGATGTAATCCGCACAGGAAAATAAAATAAAAAAGGTGATCTTTTTCAAAACAGGACCACGTTAATGGCCGTATATTTTCCTTTCTTTCAAGGGAATGTCCAAAACGGGGCAGGATTTTTTGAAGTTTTTACTTACCATATGGATTTTATTTTTTTCGTTCCTCTCCGCACAGCAGGTAGTGGTTTCTCCACCGCCATCCAGCCCACAGGTGCAATTAGTACTGCCTGGGCAGGATAACGGGAAAAGCTTTCTGGTACTTCGGACAACGGAATTTTCTACCGATCAACCCACTCCAGCGCCACCCCCATCGCTTCCATCTCGTACATTTCGCCCTGGCGAAAAATTGGGTGTGTGGGTTGTACTGGGCTATGCCTCATCGGATACTATCGACTACCACGTGGCCGCCAATCGGAAATACCGTTACCTGTTCATCCCGCTTCGACCTTCGCAAAAGGGCAATTACTATGACCTGAACAATATTCGCGAAATTGAAGCCACAACCACCGAGATTTTCCCCGGCCTTTACGGCCAACAATTGCTGGATAGCCTGGTTGCTAATTACAAACCTGCTACCGTTTTAAACTATGACGATGCCCGGGATACCCTGTTTGCCCGGATTGACAATCACAACGATAGCCTGACCGGGGTTTACAGCGGATACACTATTTACCTGGACCCCAACGCGGATCCCAGTACTGACGCCTACTTAAAAGGCATTAATACCGAACACACCTGGCCGCAAAGCAAAGGCGCGGACACCGGAAACGCCAAAAGCGACATGCACCACCTGTATCCTGCGCGCGATGCTGTAAATTCTTCCCGGAGCAACGATCCGTTTGCAGAAATTACCGATACCGATACGGACAAGTGGTGGCGAAACGATTATTACCTGACCACCATCCCCACCCAATATATTGACGAATATAGCGAAAAAGATGAAGATGCCAATCGCTTTGAACCCCGGGAAGACCATAAAGGGAACGCGGCCCGTTCCGTTTTCTACTTTTACACCATGTACAAAGACCAGGCGGATAGCACATTTTTTGAAATTCAAAAAGATGTGCTTTACCAATGGCACCAACAGGAACCGGCCGATCAAGCTGAAATTGACCGTACCTGGGCGATTGCTGCCTATCAGGATAACAAACCCAATCCGTTTGTGCTGGATTCTTCTTTGGTCCGACGGGCTTATTTCACCAATACGGATACCACCCCCACACCTCCCAGCAATTTAACGTTCAGCAATGTAACCGATACCTCCATGACGATCCAATGGGATTTACCTGGTGATTACGACCCTGCAATAAATGAAATTGTTATGCTGATGCAGGCATCCAGTGCTGTTGACGACGATCCAACGGCGAACCCCGTTTCCAGTTATACCGCCAGCTCTGTGTTTGGCCAGGGATCTCAGGTAGGAACCGGCAGTTATGATACCTATATTGGGGATGACACCACCGTTACCGTGACCGGACTTCAACCGGCGACCACCTATTATGTAAAATTATGGAACACCAAATGGGATACCATCTGGTCCAACAGTACGCTTACAGGAAGCCAGCAAACAACTGGCGGTGGTGGAACAACCATCATGATTACAGAAATCATGAAAGACCCCGCGGCGGTAGCGGATGCAGACGGCGAATGGTTTGAAATTTACAATTACGGTTCCGCCGATGTGAATATTAATGGGTGGACAATCAAAGACCTGGGAACAGATCAACACATCATTGATAATGGCGGACCATTGTGGGTCCCCGCCAACGATTTCCTGGTACTGGGCATCAATGGCAATAGTGCCACAAACGGCGGTGTTACGGTCCATTACGTCTATTCCGGAATTTACCTGGGCAATGCTGACGATGAGCTCCTGCTCATTGCCGCCGATGGCCAGACAGAAGTGGACCGCGTAACGTGGGACGATGGTATTAACTGGCCGGACCCCACCGGCGCATCCATGGTGTTTACCGGCCATGCCACACAGGACAACAATGATGCTACCCTGTGGACCACCGCCAGCGAACCCTGGCCCGGTAGTGCCGGGGATAAAGGCTCCCCCGGATATGCCGGAAACGATCAATCCCTTCCGGTACAATTACAAAGTTTTTCCGCATCCTGGACGGGAAGTTCGGTGGTTCTTCAATGGGAAACAGAAAGTGAAACTAACAACATAGGGTTTGAATTATTCCGCAGCGAAGGCGACACGTTGAATTTTCACCGTATCGCTTCTTATCAAACCCATCCAGCCTTGATGGGACAGGGGGCATCTAACACGCCTCATACCTACACGTTCGAAGACAATACTGTACACCAAGACCGGCTTTACTGGTACCGGTTAAACCAGGTTGATTTTTCAGGGAAAACGCAAACAATCGGCACCCTTTCCGTGGACACCCACTTGTCTGCGGAATCCGTACCCGCTACGTTTGCCCTGCTGCCGCCTTTTCCCAATCCGTTTAACGGAGAAACCACCATCACTGTGGGTATCCCTCGAATGGAGAATCTCGTTCTTGTAACACTTAGCCTATACAGCATTCACGGTGCCCGGATTGCTACCCTGCTACAGGATACTTCGCTATCCCCCGGTTTTCATCGCTTCCGCTGGGAGGGCACCGATGCACATCACAACCCGGTGGCTTCCGGCATTTACTTTCTGGTACTTACTGCTGGTGATGGCCACCGGTTGGTGCAAAAAATTATTCACCTGAAATAAATCGCTCTATCGGGTGATCTGACCTTTCCGCTTTCGCACATTCCCCGGCCACCTTCTTCCATAAAAATCTTGGATGCTTTCCTGCCAGACGTTAGATTCCCTTGCAAACGAACGAAAGGAAAAGCCGGGCTTTGCGTTCCTTAATCTATGCCATATTTCTGATCGGTATTACCCTGATTATCTTAAAAATTCCCGTCTTCCTGGGTACCCATCATCCCACCGGCGCACCGCAAACAGTTTCCATTGCGC
>WGBF01000386.1 GCA_015494485.1 bacterium
ATTCGGGCTTGTGGGAACGCCCCGCCTGGCTTTGGGAGGAGAGGGGAACGCCCCGCGGGTCGGCGATTCGTTTTTTGGTGTGGATAAACGGCAGCATTTTGTTGGCTCGTTAATTCAAACCGTTTTCTGGGGCAAGCTGGCCGAACAACGTTTCCACGTCCAGGCTCCGAAGACATTGTTGATTGGCGGGGGCATTACCTTTTCGATGGGTATTGCAAAAGAAATCCGCGATGCCCGTCAACCGTGGAACCATTTTTGCTGGAAGGATTTGGTTGCCGATGCGCTGGGGGTGGCTGTGGGCCTGGTTATCCTCAATCAACCGTAAAAAGGAAAACGATGTCTGCTACTGAATGGAAAAATGTTGCGTACCCCCGATGGATCCGGTTGCTGGATTATTTTTTTCTTATGCGGCCGGTATTGTTTCTACCCGGATGGATAACCCTGCTGGCGGGTTACCTCATTGCGCGGGGGCAAAACGCCGTGTTTCGGGATATTCTGAACGGCCAATGGGCAATTGAAAGCGGGAATGTTCTGCTATTTGGGGGATTGGTGGTCTTCTCTGCCGCAATGGGGGGTAGTTTTATTTTTAATCAGATTTACGATGTGGATTCCGACCGCAAAAACAACAAATTGTTTTTACTGGGGGACGGAATTATTTCCCTCACCGCCGGTACGATTTTCGGCAGTGTATTATTGCTCATTTCATTCATTGGGGCAGGGCTTATTCACTTGCGGTTTACAATAATTATTGCCGTGTTTAATGGGGTTACCGCGTACATGTACAACGCCTGGCCCTTCCATTTAAAAAGCCGCCCCATTGGTGGATTGGTGGCGAATATGGCCATGGGCCTTCTGGCCTTTTGGGCAGGCTGGAGCCTGGTGTCAGAACTCACCATGCAGGCGGTTGCATTTGCTATTCCGTATTTGCTGTTTAATACCGGTTTGTACTTTTTTACCACATTGCCCGATGTGGAAGGCGATGCCGCCACCGGTAAGATAACCTTCCCGGTTCGGTTTGGGCAGCGGTTTACACTGAAGTTGGGGCTGGGGTTGCTGCTGCTAAGCGGCATTTGGGCGTGGTGGATCCGGGAGGAAATGCTGATGCTGATTGTGTTTTTTACTGTTCCGGTAATGCTGCAGGTTATTCGCCGTTTTTCCGTGCGGCAGGCAATTGTGCTGTTAAAATGGGCAATTCTGGTATTTGCCGTGGTGATTGGTACCCGGTTTCCGCTTCTGTTTGCTATTGGCGGAGCACTGTACGGAATAAGCCGCTACTACTACCGAATCCGCTTTAATATGGAATATCCAACCATGAAACCGCAGTGACGACATGAACGAAGCGATTGCACAATTCTTTTTTTACCTGGCAGCCGTTTATGTGTTGAGCGCGCCTGTGTTGTTCTGGACGCGGCGGATGCGGCTGCAGGATTTTACCGCCTACCTTATTGCCGGAATGCTGCTGGGGTTGGGGCTGGTGTGGTTGAAACCCTATCCGTCAATTCTTCATCGCATTTTTTTTGAAAACAACGTGTTCATTTTCTTTGCCAATCACATGGGATTATTGGTGTACCTGATTATTCTGGGCTTAAACTTTGAGCTGTCCCTCTTCCGCTGGGCCAGTTCCCGGGTGATGCGGGTAACCTTTGTATTGGGTGCCGCGAACGGAAGTGCCTTTTTCCTCATTGGCATGTTGTTTTTCTTCCGGAATGAATGGTTTCCGGCTCTGTTTTTTACCACCGCTTTTCTGACCATTGGACTGGGCGCGCTGGTACGGAACCTGCTGGAAAAAGGCATTCAGTTCCGTGCAGAGCTTACCGAAATCGTTCAGGCCGGAAGTTTGCTGGACGTACTCACCATCGCCGCCTTTGCAACCATCCACACCGTATTCCAGAATCTGCACCGTCAGTATTCTTTGGTGGATTTGATTTTCCTGGTGGCCTTCATGGTGTTTTCCATCCCCATTGTGTTTCGCCGGCGGTTTGCCCCCTGGCTCAATCGAATTCCCATGGTGGCTTCTGAAAGCATTGTCCTCATTGCTCTGGGGATTTTCCTCATTACCTTAAACCTGGCCTACAGCAGTGGCTTATCGGTGTTTTTTATTGGTTTCTGGGCGGGCTTGTTTTTAAAAAACATGATTCCCCGGTTCGAGCAGTTTCCTTTTCAACGCGTGGTAAATAGTAGTAGCTTCATTTATCTGTTGCCGTTTGCGGATGTTGGGCGAATGATTGTCATGAACTTTGCTGGCTGGGCTGCGGTGGGATTTGTGGTGGGCGGCATGGTGTTCGTTGTAGTCATCATCCTGGGGTTTTACTGGATATACCTGGTTAAGCAGGAACACTACAGTTGGCCCATTGCGCTGGGAACAGTCCCCGGCGGGGAACTTTCTATCCTCATCCTGTGGTTAATATGGCGGTCGGGGATTATTGGAAACGCCGTGGCCAGTGGAGCCGTGCTCACAATTCTCATCACCACCATCGTGTGGGAATTGATGACACGGTATTTATTACAGGGAAAAGTAGTTGCGCAGGAAGAAATGTTTTAAATTATGCGGTTTTTGAGGCGTTAACAGAAAGGAACAACCAGTATGGCAAATTTTTTTAGCAAAATAAAGCAGGGATTGGGGAAAACACGTCACCAGGTGTTCGACAAAATTACGCGAGCCATATCGGCCAAATCCACCATTGATGATGAACTTCTGGAGGAAATTGAAGAAATTTTAATCAGTGGTGATGTGGGTGTGGAAGCCACCATGCACATTCTGGAACGGGTTCAGGAACGGGTTCGCAAGGAAAAATACACGCACCCGGATGAACTGTTTTCTATTTTAAAGGAAGAAATTCGGAACGTATTTGCCACACCGTTTGTGCTGGAAAAGGATTTGCCCTTTAAGCCGTACGTGATTCTGGTGGTGGGAGTAAACGGCACCGGGAAAACCACCACCATTGCCAAGCTGGCCCGGCGGTTTAAGAATGCGGGGAATCGGGTTATTCTGGGTGCAGCGGATACCTTCCGGGCTGCAGCCATTGACCAGCTGGAAGAATGGGCGCGTCGGATTGGAGTGGAAATCGTGAAACATCAGCCGGGTTCAGACCCCGGCGCTGTGGCGTACGATGCCGTAAATGCCGGTGTGGCACGGGGGGCCGATGTGGTTATTCTGGATACCGCCGGACGCCTGCACACCAAAGTCAACCTGATGGAAGAATTAAAGAAAGTGAAGCGGGTGATTCAGAAGGTAATTCCCGAAGCACCGCACGAAGTGTATCTGGTGCTGGATGGCACGGTGGGGCAAAATGCGCTCAGCCAGGCCCGGCAATTTATTAATGCCGTAGGTGTTACCGGAATTATTATGACCAAACTGGATGGCACGGCAAAGGGCGGCAGCCTGATTGGCATTGCCCATCAACTCAAGTTGCCGGTCAAATATATTGGGGTGGGGGAAGGCATGGACGACCTGGAGCTTTTCGACCCTCAGGTGTTTGTGG
>WGBF01000387.1 GCA_015494485.1 bacterium
ATATCATGGGAATCCTTACCTCTCCCTCCCGCACCGCTAAAAAGAAATAACCTCACAGCATTTTCTCTTCCGGTTCTGTTTGACTTTTTAAAACAGGGTCAACTGAATTCCACAGCAGTATTCATTCACCTGTTCCCCCCCTCAGCGCCCTGTTCCCGCCCAAATGCGTTTCCGCTGAAACCCGCCAGCCCCGGGGTTTGCCGCACAGATGGTTTCTCCCGATAAATTCACAATTTCCCATCTTGTAAACATTCAGTGCGTAGAGAATATTCTCATCTTGGAGCGTTGCTTACTGGATTCTTGAACCCACTTTAAAAAGGGAGTCCCCGGCCCTGCAGGGGGCAGAACCGGGGACTTAGGGATGGGGGGAAGTGGCTTACTGCTATAAAAAGGAGTAGGTTAATCCAATTGTTAATGCTTGCTTTAACTGCCGTTTGCGGGAAATATCCTTGTCATAAAAAAGCTTGACGTTAAAATTGACATTGAGATATTTCGCTACTTTGGCGGACAGCAAATTGTCCCAGCGAACATCCACCTGGTCCAGTGCCTTTAAATTGGAGAACAGCTCCAGCTTGGATGTAAACAGAGTTGTTTCGGATAGTTTCCAGGAGAAATCGGTTACGGATTCGGCCCCCACTTCCACTTTGGTTTTTTCCACTGTGGGGGTATTGGGGTCATCCGCATACGGCTGGGGAAAATTCCGCGTGTAGGTCTCTTTCAACGCGGCACCAACGCGCGTTTTTAACCCCTTTACCGGTTCAATTCCCAAACCCGCACTCTGGGTAAAATACCCCGGGTCCAGAAAATCGGATATGGCGCGCGCGGGCTGGAGGGCATAATCATACCCGCGCGTGAATTGCGTTTCC
Source organism: bacterium (assembly GCA_015494485.1). Classification (GTDB taxonomy): domain Bacteria; phylum Calditrichota; class Calditrichia; order RBG-13-44-9; family J042; genus WGBF01. The sequence goes on from WGBF01000387.1 coordinate 867, forward strand.
GCAGTTGCCGCCAGATAGGGATTGACGTACACCCCTAATTTGTAGGTAAATACACTTTCCAGTTTGATTTCATCCACCGATTTTTTCATAGTTTCGGTGCCAACCTTGGCTTCACCAAAGGAAAATTTACCGCTATTGCTCCAGTTAAACCGTTCCTGGTCATTTACAAATTTAAAATTCAGATTCACCTGCCAGGCCAGGCTGTTTTCACCTCCCTGGCTCCAGTTGTCAAAGCTGGTTTGGGCAAAATTAATACTACCCACCATTTCTTTTTGCCACCCGTATTTGGGCTCCGGTTTGTCCTGGGCCCGTGCAGCAATCACGCCTACCAAAGCAAAAAACCAGATTAGTAATGTTAGATAGCGCATCGGTTATTCCTTCTTTTTTACTCACTTACCATTTTGTTGCCACCGGAAGATGAATCGCACCTTCCGGCAGCTGTTTGCTCAATATCCCCTGGGGGATACATTTACTTTTGCCGCAAAATATCCCGGATTTCCGTCAGCAACATTTCTTCCCGGCTGGGTTGCGGTGGTGGTGCCGGTTTACTTTCTTCTTTTTTCTTCAAACGGTTCATGCCTTTAACCACCAGGAAAATGGCAAATGCCACAATCAGAAAATCCATTACGGTATTAATGAACACACCGTATTTAATGGCAACCATTGGGGTATCCCCCGCTGCTTCCCGCAGTACCACCATCAGCTGGCTAAAATCCATGCCGCCCAACAACAACCCAATTGGGGGCATTAAGACGTCGCTTACAAACGACGAAACAATTTTGCCGAATGCGGCACCAATGACAATCCCCACGGCCATATCCACCACGTTACCGCGCATGGCAAATGCTTTAAACTCTTTCCACATCGTGTCTCCTCCTTCAACTTGATTAATTAGTGCCGCACAACCCGGGGCAAGTTTTTAGCCTGCGCCACCCAGCTTTCAACTTGGGCCAGCGTGGGAAGTTGGCGTACCAGTTTTTTCTCTTTGTTTACCTCCACCAATTTGCGGCGAAGATTCTCAGGGTTCCGCTGCGCCAGCTCCGGTACAGAATCCACACCGGCAGCTTCCAGCAGATCTGCATACTGCGTGCTTACCCCTTTAATCCGGGTAAGGTCTGCCCGATTGACCCAGTTTAAGATCAGGGTTTCACTTAAACCGGTTTTTTGTGCCAGTTCTTTGCGTCCTGCAGGGCTTGCCCCCACTTCCAACAGTTTTTCCACAGAACCAACACCGGCTTCCTTAAGCCGCAGTGCGTACACTTCTCCAATACCTTCAATAGATGACAACTTGGCCATAAAACACCTCCTGACGTTAATGTTTAATTTGTTACCGGGACCGTCCCGGAATTTCATTTGTGCTAACCGCACGCCTATTGTCTGTCAAATGGTGTGCCAAAAATTTTGCCGGTGGAAAATAGTTCGGCTTTCGGGACCCGGTATTCAGGGATTCAACGGGGGTGTTCTACCAATCAAGCCCGGAAACCGCTTGTTTTAAAGGGGATTTTGACATTCCTGAATCGCGCAGGCATTTTAACCGGCTACCACCGGAGAGATACCACAAACAAAATTTTCGTTTGAGGGAATTTTTTCTCCAGAGTAGCACCGGTTTTGCGGGTTATTTCCCCCGCGATTGGGGCGTATCCCCCACATCCTTTCCGGAAGCACCGGGTGATTTTGAAGGCGGGTTGGTGGGAGGCTCCTCTTTCGGCTCCCATTGAACACTATTGTGGCATACCGGACAGATTAACAATTTTCCGATAATATTGTTCGGTTGTAACGAAATCCGGGAATGACAATACGGACATTGGATGGTCATTCGTCCCTGCACCGTTTAATTTACAACTTCCACCAAAAAGCCGAGCGATAAAAACGCCCCGGTTCTTCGGCTTATTTTACAGAAAATGCGTGCAAGAATATTGCCAGCACAAAATAACCGGAAGGATTCCGGTGGTGCTTACCCCACTGGAATTGATCGGCTTTTTGAACAAATGAGTGTTGCGGGTATGGTTATAGATTGTATTTTTGTAAGCGATAGCGGAGCGTATCGCGGGTGAGACCCAGCAGCCGGGCGGCCCGGGTTTTGTTCCCCCCTGCCCGTTCCAGCGCCGATTGAATCAATTGCTTTTCAACCGCTTCCAGATCAATGCCTTCCGGGGGAACCTCCCACCGCTCCCGTGACGTGAGGCGCAACGGCGGTTCCAGAATCAAGTCCGGACGGTCCAGCAAGTCCTTTTCTGCAAAAATCATTGCCCGTTCAATACAATTGGCCAGTTCGCGAACATTCCCGGGCCAGTGGTACTCCTTCAACGCTGCTTCTGCCGCTGGCGTAAATCCTCTAACGTTCTTTTTTAGCTCCAGATTGTAAATTTTTAGAAAATGCCGCGCAAGAACCAGAATATCGTCCCCCAGCTCCCGCAGGGGCGGCATGTGAATCACTACCACATTGAGGCGGTAGTACAAATCTTCCCGAAATTGCCGCCGGGCAACGGCCTCCTTTAAATCGCGATTGGTTGCCACGATAAACCGCGCATTGGTTTTAATTTCCTTATTGCTGCCCAACCGCCGGAATCGCTTGGTTTCCAAAACTGATAGCAATTTGGCCTGCAGCGGTAAGGACAATTCACCAATCTCATCCAGAAAAATCGTGCCGCCGTTGGCTTCTTCCAGCAATCCCACCCGGGTGGTGCTGGCATGGGTAAAGGCGCCCTTCTCGTAGCC
>WGBF01000388.1 GCA_015494485.1 bacterium
GTGGTAGGAGCCATGCTGGCGGCTTCCACAGGAATTGTGGGGGCCACGGTGGTAACCATGGGGCTGCTCAGCCTTCCCACCATGCTCAAACGGGGCTACAGCCCGGAGCTGGCAACCGGTACCATTGCGGCCTCCGGTACGCTGGGGCAAATCATTCCCCCCAGTATTGTACTTATTTTATTGGGCAGCATTTTGAATGTGTCTGTGGGGGACATGTTTATTGGTGCGGTTATTCCCGGTTTCCTGCTGGTGGGGTTGTACATTGCCTGGCTTCTGGTGTATAGTTTGTTGAATCCCGAAAAAGCCCCTGCCATGCCCCTTGACGAACGCCGCCGCTTTTTTGACACCGGTTTTCTGAAACGCTTAGTCAATGCGTTTATTTTACCCTTTTTTCTGGTACTGGCCGTGCTGGGAAGTATATTTGCCGGTATCGCTTCCCCAACGGAAGCGGCGGCTGTGGGCGCACTGGGTGCAACGCTGTTAACCATTGCCCAAAAGCGGTTTACTTTTCAAACCCTTAAAGAAGTAATGATTGAAACCACCCATCTAACCACCATGGTCTTCACCATTCTGGTTGGGGCTACGGCTTTCGGTCTGGTATTCCGCGGCATGAACGGGGATACTATTTTAACGGAACTCATTCTGGGGGCCAATTTAAGTCCCCACCTTTTCCTGGCACTGGTGATGGTAGTGGTATTCATTGCCGGTTTTTTTATTGACTTCATTGAAATCACCTTCATTATTGTACCCGTTGTGGCGCCTATTTTTAAAGCTATGGGGGTAGATCTGCTGTGGCTGGGCATTCTGCTGGCCATGAACCTGCAAACGTCCTTCTTAACCCCACCGTTTGGTTTTTCCCTGTTCTATTTAAAAGGGGTATCCCCACCGGAAATTAGCACCGGGCATATTTACCGGGGAATTATTCCTTTCATCATATTTCAGCTTATTGTGCTGGCTCTGGTGGTGTTTTTTCCCGAATTAGCATTGTGGTTGCCGCAGGCATTGCGGTAATTCGCAAAAGGGAAAATGAAGCATCGGCCACTTCAATATAATTGAGTGGTAATGTTACCCTGCCGGTACCAAACAGTTGCGCTGCGCTTTAGCTTTTTCCAGGGAATGGGACAAACGGAAACAGCGCGGTGGGAATTTTTCACATCATTCCGGAGGTTCACCGAACTCAAAAAATAAAGGTACAACAAAACAACCTGGTTTTCTGCCAACACTTTCTTTACAAATAAGAACCCCGGCATTTCCCGTACTACCGGGAGGCTGTTGGTATCCCTACCGTGCGGAAGAGCGAACAGAATTCTTGTTCCACCGTCTGGCAACGATCTTTAGCATACCACCCATGCAGGCGTTCTTGCACCGCTTCATTGGACAATCCCGCATCGCGGGCTTCCAGGTAAACCCTTTCTGCCGGTTTTGGGCGGGGTCCCCAGCGGAACAACTCCTTTCCACTGGCATCCAGCGCCACCACAATGGGAATCTTTCGTTTGCCATCCGTTAAAAACATATCCATGATATTGAGATGCTGGTCCCGGTCAATAAAGCGCATGTCCAGCACAGGGTTTGATTCAATCAACTTATACAGGCATGGTATTACCTGCGCCGCATCCCCGCACCAGTCTTCACTGATGACCAGAAATAAAATCGGGGTTTTAATTGCCTGCACAACTTCCAGTGCACCAGGTGAAGGCCGATACAATTTTAGCCACTTGCGCATGCGCTGTAAGTTTAACCGGGTATATTCCCAGTACCGGCGTTCTTTTTCACTCAATTGTTGCGGATCGGTGTGTGCTACCGTGTGTTCCATCCGATCCAGTACTTGCTGAAACGGGAGTCCGTGTTGCTGTGCATACCGGTTTAAATGTACAGGAGATGGTGCCATTGCGCCCAGCTTCTCATTCGTTAAGTAATAATTTTCTTGCCGGTTAATGAAATCCCACCGGTTCCTTTACCGTTTTTACAGAGAGAAATACCAGCCAGCCCGTAAAAATAACGATCGCTCCTGTGACAATCGGCGCGGAATAATGAATATTCAGCAGTAAGCCGCCCAGCGCCGGCGGAATGATGTGTGCCAGCGACAAAAAGGACTGGCGAATCCCCAGCACTTCCCCTACGGAATCTTCCCGAACAGAAAGGGTTAACAGCGTGGTAAAATTGGGCTGAGTAAATCCGTAAAACAACGCCAATATGGGGAGTACAACAAATAACATCGAACGGGATACAAAAGGTAAAATCAACAAAAAGATACCGGTGATAATTAACGTTACCCGCAACAATTTGTGCGGGGTAAATCGGGGGGATATGCGGCGAACCACAAATCCCTGGGAAAACACAATCCACACGCCCAGATACGCAAAAAAGTACGAAATATTTTTAGGCTCAAAATGGTGGCGATTGTACAGGAATACCTGGAAAAAATTCTCAAAAAACACCCACCCCATATTTACCAGAAATAGGGAGAGAAAAATGGCCCGGAGAGCCGGTATGCTGAAAACGGTCTGAATCCCCTGAAACGGTGTCCACATGGAAATCCGCCGATGGGTACGATTTTGAAGTGTTTCGGGCAATTTTAAGACAAAAATCATATTTACTGCCGTAAATACCGCTGCTGCGTAAAACGGCATTTTAATATTGAAGTAAGGACTGATTGAACTATCACTTAAAATACCGCCAATAGCCGGTCCCAGAATAAACCCCAGTCCAAACGCGGCACCAATTAAGCTGTAATTTTTAACGCGTTGTTTTTCATCGGGGGTAATGTCCGAAATGGCTGCCATCGCTACGGAGATATTGCCGCCGGTGAAACCATCGATCATTCGGCTTAAAAATAACAGAGCAGCACTTCCCACGGCAATCCCCACCGGAAAAATCAGATACCCCACAAAACTGCCCGCCAGTGAAAGGAACAAAATTTTACGCCGCCCGTGCTGGTCGGAGAGTCGTCCCAAAATGGGACTGCCAATGAATTGAAAGAACGGATACGTTGCCAGCAACAACCCCAACAAAATATTCACGGCACTGCGGGGAAAATCCGGTGGGAAAAAACTCTGAAGTGAAAAGATAATCGGTAAAAACGGGATTACAATACCCAGACCAATCATGTCCAGCAACACGATAAAAAAGAGCCGTCCCATTAAACCGCGCTCCGACCGTTCCGTTGCCATCCGTTACCTCCTTGATTCAAAAGAACGTCAAAATTACGCACAATCTGCGGAAAAAGGACACTGAAAATAAAAATTGGGGAATTGCAGGGAAACAACGGTTTCGGGAGGGTTTATTCACAGGTAACTCTGAATGAACCACCCGCCTTCGCGCACCAGGGACGGGTGGTTCATTCTGCAATTGAAATCGTTACCACGCGGAACGGGGTCGTCGCAGGAAGAATTCATCTTCTGACATAATGGTGACTTCCTCACGGGACTTTGGCCAGATGCCCGGTATTGAGGTGTGGCAGGCGGGGCATTTGCCGTCATCGGTAATTTGGTAATCCAGAATCACATAGCCGAAGCGCTTAATCAGCAGGGTATTGCATTCCGGGCAATAGGTATTTTCATACGGCCCAACCTGGCCGGGGGCATTCCCCGCATACACAAATTTCAGCCCTTCTTCTTTCCCAATCTCCGCAGCGCGGATAAGTTGCGTGGCCGTGGTATTGTCCGGATCGGTCATCTTGTAATCTTTGTGAAATGCCGTCACATGCCAGGGGATATCCGTGGAGACGGATGCAATGTACCGGGCAGCTTCCCGTAGTTCCTCTTCCGAATCGTTAAACCCTGGCACCACCAGCGTTACCACTTCCACCCAGAATCCCATGTCGTGGGCCATTTTAATGGCATCCAGCACCGTTTGCAACTTTCCGCCCAACCAGCGGTAATTTTTGTCCTGCATGGTTTTCAGGTCAATCTTGTATCCTTCGGTGTACGGCCGAATATACTCCAGCACTTCACGGGTAGCGTTCCCATTGGACACATACAGTCCCAGCAAACCATGTTGATGGGCCAGTTTAAAAATGTCCATTGCCCATTCGGAGGTAATGAGGGGTTCATTGTAGGAACTCACCACACTTTTGGCGCCGTGCTTCAGGGCCAGTTCCACCATTTGCTCCGGGGTAATTTTTACCGGCGGGCGACCGGCATTGGCATCCCGCAGTGCCTGGGAGATATCCCAGTTCTGGCAATACGGACAATGAAAATCGCACCCCAGCATGCCAAAGGTTAAGGCATCGGAACCCGGTAACACATGGTAGTACGGTTTTTTCTCAATGGGATCGCTCTGCAGGGCCGCCACATATCCCCAGGGTACATACAGCACGCCATCAATATTGTACCGAACCTGGCAGATTCCCCGGGCACCGGGGCGAATTTTACACCGATGCCCACAGGCGTAACACTGCACCCAATTGTTGTCCAGTTTGGTGTACAAATCCCCGGGACGAACCATCGGATCCAGTACTTCGTGAAGCTTTACATCCGCTTTGGGTGGACGCAACGATGGTAATTTGTCCATGAAATCTTTTTCGCGGCTCATTATTGCCTCCCCTGCTTTCTCTGTTTGTTTAATGAATTTGCAGGGTAAAAGTTTACGACCTATTTCATCATTTTTGGGGATTGCCCTTTGGCAATTCCGATAACACCGCAGGCTACCCGTTTACCGGCATTGCCGGTTGGCTGGCTTTTCAGGTCGTCCTCACCGGAATGGATAATTACGCCGCGTCCAATAATGCCCATCGGGCCCATCAAACGGAGAAAGGGATACACCCGGTCTAAATGAGCTTTCCCGTTGGCATCCGCTTCCAGATTTCCCAGGTCGCCCATGTGATGTTTGGGGGCATCCGGCGAACCGTGCGGCTGGTTGGTGGGATTAAAATGCCCACCGGCGGATTTCCCATCCGGCGAACTGCAATCCCCGAATTCATGAATGTGAAAACCGTGTTTTCCCGGGGTCAATCCTTCCACATCCGCAATGACCCGCACCCCCTTTGGGGTCTGAATAAATTTAACCACACCGTGCACATTATTCCCAGCGGTGGGATGCAACACAGCGATGGCCTGGGTAACCATTGGCGGGCGTTTCATCTTACCAGGAAACTTCTTTGGCTGTGCTTCCACATGAATAACGGAGAATGCCAGCACCACAAGGCTTAGGATGAACAATTTATTACAACTTTTCATAAGAAACCTCCTACTTTGAATGTTAATCCACTCTAATTATTACACGAAAAACAGAGATACAAATCGTGTAGCATTTTCAATCACGTGGTTAGTTAATATAGAACAATGCTTTAAACCTTTCAACCCGGGGAGAAAATATTTGTAAAAAGATTTTACATGAACCCCCTACGGGCTATTTCAGATTTTATTCAATACTCATTTTTCTTAACTGGCATAGGAATTGTAAAAACAAACTTTGGTTAGATAACAATATTCAGAAACAATTAAAATAGCACAACTGAGGGGAGCCATGAGACAGCTAACTAAATTATTGGCAGTAATTACTCTTTTGACTGGTGTTATTACAACATTTGGGAAAACGCCTCACTGGTATGGAAGCATTCGGGGAGGCTTCCAGGCAGGTACAGGTATTGAACTCAGCGTGGCATACCGGTTACCGTCACCCCAATTTCCCCTTCATATTCGCTTTGCCCTCGCCCGGAGCAAACGCAACCCTGGCAATGCCCTGGATGCACGGCACATTTTTATTAACAATAACAGTAATGGCGTTCCGCAAAAAAGTGGGCGGGTCTGGCTGGTACAATTTGATTTTATTTTCCCCAGCAAATGGCAATGGCTGCCCAACATGGAAATATTTGTGGGGCCCCGTTACATGTGGTTTAATGGCGATTTTCGGTTTATCGGGGGTAATGAATTTTTTAATGTAGTTTGTGATCAGTGGGGACTTGGGGGCGGTGTTCAATCCCGCATGCCGTTAACGCGCAAAATATATCTGGTTGTCGCTGCCGGATTGAATTATTTTCCACCCGCTACACTTATCGGTCATGATACCAGTTATAGTCCTAATGGTGAAACTGTAAATGGTAGAGAAGACTATACCTACCGGGACGCGGATGCAGCGATTAACCAGCCCAGGCTTGAAGGTACCTTTTTAATTGGCTTATCTGTTCCATTATAATGCTTTCGAATTTTCCGTTTTAATTTGGTGTTCCAAACTGCAACCA
>WGBF01000389.1 GCA_015494485.1 bacterium
CTGCGCTATCGGCGCCCAACGCGCAATGTGTGGGTTTCCCGCGGCGCGTTTATTGCCTTCTTCATTGCCTTGATGACAGAAATGTTCGGCTACGCCCTGATTGTCTATCTGGCTTCCTCATTTGTAGGAGGCCCGTCCCATTTAACCGAACGCTACTTTGAGGTGGTGGGACACTGGGGGGCGGTTGCCGGCACCCTATTGAGTTTGGGCGGCATTGCACTGATTGCCCTTGGGTGGTACAAAATTCACCGGGCGACAGGTCTGGTAACGGAAGGGATTTACCGCTATATGCGTCACCCGCAATACACCGGTATTTTTCTGTTTACCACCGGATGGTTATTCCACTGGCCCACAGTAATTACCCTCATTCTGTATCCGCTGGTTATTGGGGCATATGTGTGGCTGGCCCGCTATGAAGAAAAGCAGTTAATAACTGAGTTTGGAGATGCTTATCGGCAGTACGCCCAACAGGTAAAACGGTTTATTCCCGGGGTGGTGTAGTGCCGGGGAAGAAGGACGTGGAAAATCTCTGGTAAAACGTGCCGTGAACGTGTATTTTACAATGTTGTAAAAGGTGTAAAGGAGCAGCAATGAACACGGTGGACGTTCTGGCTTTTGGAGCTCACCCGGATGATGTGGAACTGGGCTGTGGCGGTACCCTGGCCAAGTTGGCCCGGCAGGGATTTCGGGTAGGCATTGTGGATTTAACCAAAGGTGAAATGGCCAGCCGGGGAACGGTAGAGGAACGGTACGAGGAAAGCGAAGCGGCGCGGAAAATTCTGGGCGCGGTCGTTCGCCGGAATTTGCAAATACCCGATGCAGGAATTTCCCTGACGGAGGAGCATCAGAATCGGGTAATCCGGGTCGTGCGGGAGTACCAACCGGCGCTGGTTTTTTTGCCCTATTTTGATGACCGGCACCCGGATCACAAGCATGCCAGTCAGTTAATTACAGAGGCGTGCTTTTATAGTGGATTGGGAAAAATTTTACCCGAACTGCCCCCGCACCGGCCAAACCGCCTGGTGTACTATCCCATGACGTACGAATTTACCCCCTCCTTTGTGGTCGATATTACGGAAGAATTTGACATCAAACGGCAGGCACTGGAAGCCTACCGGAGCCAGTTTTTTAATCCCCAATGGCCCGGTAAGCAAACCTTTGTGTCTTCCCGCTGGTTTATGGAAGCAGTGGAATTTAAAGCACGCCATTACGGCTGGCTGGCAGGAGTGAAATACGCCGAACCGTTTTACATTCGGGAATCCTTAGCGCTTACGGATATCTTTGATGCGCTGGTAAAAAACCGAATGTAGGGGCAACGTTTGGAAATACGGGGTGCCACACTCAGTGCCAATATGACGTTCGGTTAATTTGAGAAAAAAATTGGAATTCACAAAGCAATCGATTTAGGTGTTCCAAGGAGTTCAAGTTACTTTGTAACTTCCCCTAATAATTGCCGTAGGCGTTTCTTCGCCTTTTCGGGATCTTTGATGCGACACTTTTCCACCAGATGGTAAGGGTTTACCGATTCTCTATTGACAATGATTCCCGGAGACGCTTTCAAATTGTATTGCTGCGCCAGTGCATCCGCCTCTGCGTCTTCACCCAGATACAACACCCGGTGGGGAATTCCTTCCTGTTCCAGAAAACGCACCACCACATCGCTTTTACGGCACCGGCGATTGCGAACAATGAGAACAGTGTTATCCGGTTGTGACATTGAAAAGCCCTTTGATTAACAATACACGACGACAGTGCTTGATTTCCCGGACCGTCTGGCTAATCTTTCTATTCTGATGATACTAAAATGGTTACGTTAAAAACACCCATTTCCCAGGTATCGGGCCGGCGACACCTCTCCGTTATTCAACCGGAGAAGGTTGCGCAACGGTAGCCGGAAAAAACTTGCGTTTAAAGAACAACGCCACATCCACTAAAAGTATTAATACCGGAACTTCCACCAGCGGGCCGATCACGGTTGCAAAGGCTGCGGGACTGTTGATACCAAACACCGCAACAGCTACCGCAATGGCCAGCTCAAAATCGTTGCTACCGGCCGTAAATGCCATAGTGGTGCTTTTGGAATAATCCGCCCCCAGCCACCGGGCAATGAAAAAAGTAACGAAAAACATGATGACAAAATAAAACGTAAAGGGTATGGCGACGCGAATTACATCCATGGGGAGCTGAATAATGGTTTCCCCTTTAAAGGAAAACATCACAAAAATCGTAAATAACAGGGCGATGGGGGTTAACCAGGCTGCTTTTTTCATAAACTGGCGGTAATACCAGGCATCGCCCTTCCAGCGGCGCAACAGGAGATTGGAAGTGAATCCTGCAGCAAAGGGAATGCCCAGATATATGAGAACAGTGCGGGCAATTTCAGAGATGGAAATTTGAACTACGGCACCATTCAACCCAAAAATTGGTGGCAGTAGCGTTAGAAAAACGTACGCGTAAAACGAATAGGTCAAGACCTGAAACACGGCATTAAAGGCGACCAGTCCGGTGGCCAGTTCACTGTCTCCCTGAGCTAAATCATTCCACACCAGCACCATGGCAATGCAACGGGCCAATCCCACCAGAATAACACCGGTCATCAGTCCCGGATGGTTTGGTAAAAACAAAATCGCTAAAATAAACATTACCAGTGGGCCCACAATCCAGTTTTGAATAAGTGATAGCGAGAGCAAACGCAGGTTTTTAAACACCAGGGGTAGTTTTTCGTAGCGCACTTTGGCCAGTGGCGGATACATCATCAGGATTAAGCCAATGGCGATGGGTAAATTGGTGGTACCGTAGCTTAAAGAATTCCAGAAGGTGGCAATGCGGGGAAAAATGTAGCCCGCGATGACACCAAGAAACATGGTGAGAAAAATCCAAACGGTTAGATAGCGATCAAAAAACGATAACTTCCTGGGCCGGTTACTCATCATACCTCCTTACGAAATTTGAATGCCCGCGGCATCGGCAATCCAATGCCGTAAGGTGTGGGGTGTGGGCAGTTTACCGGAAATTTTTACTTCATTGTTAATAATTAATGCCGGGGTTAAAAATATTCCCAGAGCGGCAATTTCGTTTAAATCCGAAACTTTGACCAGATTTGCGTCAATGTTCAATTCCCGGATTACCTCTTTGCACATATTCTCTAACCGAATGCAATTGGGGCAGCCCGTACCAACAACTTTAATCTCCAGCATTTTAGTCCTCCTGTTGCTCTTTTTGAATGACGTCTTCATAAAAACGGCGAAAATCCCGTTTGATTTCATCGCGGACTTTGCGGAACACCGCCAGAATTTCCTCTTCTGTGCCAGTGGCTTCAGCCGGGTCTTCAAAGCCAATGTGCAGCCGATGTTTTACGTTTCCGGTAAACACCGGGCAGGACTCTTTGGCAGCATCACATACGGTTATGACATAATCAAAGGATTGGTCAATAAATTGGTCAACGGATTTGGGATAATTTTTACGAATATCGATTCCCTCCTCTGCCATCACCTGAACCGCTTTAGGATGCACCCGTTCTGCCGGGGCCGTACCTGCCGAGTACACCTCCAGAGTGGGATCGAATGATTTTAGAAATCCCTCCGCCATTTGGCTGCGGCAGGAATTCCCGGTGCACAAAATTAAAATTTTTGTCATGTTCAAAACCCCGTTTTTATTGCGTTTCAATAAAAATTGCTATCGTGATTATAATAAGCCAAAAATAAACCCGCTAATGGTGGCCATAATGACCACTAATAAAACATAGACGATTGTTTTCTGTGTACCAATCACCTGCCGGATAACCAGCATATTGGGTAAAGACAATGCCGGTCCGGCTAAAAGTAGTGCCAGCGCCGGGCCTTTCCCCATACCAGCATGCAACAGTCCCTGTAAAATGGGGATTTCCGTTAATGTGGCAAAGTACATGAATGCCCCGCTGATGGAAGCGAAAAAATTGGCAAACAGCGAATTACCGCCGACCAGATGAGTGACCCATTGATTGGGAATGACCCCCCTGCCACCCTGGGCATCTCCCAGTAAAAATCCGGCAATCAGCACCCCGGCGCCCAGCAAAGGTAAAATTTGCTTAGTAAAGCCCCAGGTTTCTGCCATCCAGTGTTCTGGCTCCCCGGGATTTACGGACAAAATAACCGCCAGGGCTATCACACCAACGGTAAAAGGAATTAACGGCTGTGATGGGAATAAAAGCGTTGCCAGAAGCACAACGGTTCCGCCAACAAGGACATGCCATGCTTTTACGCCCACAACGTACACCAGGGATATCCCCAATGCAATGGCGCTTGCGGATACCAGCCACCATTTTAGATGATACGTAAATGCCCACCAACCAGTGGCTGTGTCCGGTTTTCCCCAGGTAGCAAAAATGAGAATGAGTACCAAAATAAAAAAATGCAGTGCGGTTTGCCAAAACGGTCGGCCATCATCAGGATCGGCAACGGCTAATTGAGCAGCTGCTTTCGCCGTTTCTTCTTCCCGGTAAATAAAATGCATGATTAACCCAATGATAATAGAAAATCCTACTGCACCAATTACTCTGGCGATTCCCAATTCAAAACCCAATACGCGAGCGGTAAGGATGATAGCTAAAATATTTATGGCTGGCCCAGAATACAAAAATGCAATAGCAGGCCCCAATCCGGCGCCCCGTTTATGTATGCTGGAAAATAAAGGCAAAATAGTGCAGGAACACACGGCCAGTATGCTACCACTTACCGATGCGACCAGATAGGAAAGCCATTTTTTTGTGCCTGCCCCAAAATATTTAACCACCGCTGCCTGACTAATGAAAACCGCAATGACCCCGGCAATAAAGAATGCCGGTACCAGGCACAATAAAACATGCTCCCGGGCATACCAATTGGTAAGGGAAAGGGCAGATTGTATCGCTTCCGTAAATACCGGATGACTTACCGGCATAAAATAGGCAAAGAGAAAAAATCCAACAATCCAGAGTGCGTTTCGGTATTCCGTTTTCCAGAGCATACATTGCCTTATCTGCTAATGTGCAATGAAATCCTTATATGTAAAAATGCGCATATAACATACGTCAGCAAGAGGTAAGTTTCAATGATTTTTATTTTTAGCAGGCAAATTGCGTTAAGTTAAAGAAATACGTTGTTTTAACGGGTAAGATTGCCAGAAAAAGTTCCCTGGATAACCGTTATTCCGTGAAAATTAATGGAGGTCTTTTATTTAACCGTGTACCCCACAACGCAAACCCCACCTTCGCGTTTGGCCAGGCGTTCATTTAAGCGGTGAAGATCATCCGCGTAAGTATCTTTAAAATGTTTTTCAATGAGGTGCATTAAATCTTCGATGAACGGAGTGGCATTCCGTTTTAAAGCGTAATACACCCATGTGCCACGCCGTTCCGTGTTCATAATTCCCAGATTTTTCAGAACCATTAAATGCCGGGAAATTTGATACTGAGGTACCAGCAAGGCATCCGTCATTTCACATACGCAAAGGGACTGCTTGCTTTGCACCAATAAATTAATAATTCGTAAGCGGGTTTCATCCCCCAGGGCTTTAAATAGTCGTATAGAATACATTCCTTGTTTCTCCATTATGCGCATACATGCATATAGTATGTCATCTCAATATACTATTGTCAAGGGGAATTCAGTGTTCAAATTAAAATTTTAAACTCATTTTTATTGCTTGTCTTTATTCCTATTTTTTTATATGGAATATTTGGAACTGGTTATATTGGGTACTCTGGCAGGATTTTTAGGTGCCCTGCTGGGTATTGGCGGCGGTGTCCTGTTGGTGCCTTCTCTGGTGTTCTTTTTTCACGTGCCCATCCATCAGGCGGTGGCTGTAAGTTTAATTGCTATCATTGCAACGTCCACTCAGGTGGCCTCTTTTGGAATCCAGCATGGATTTGCCAATGTTCGCCTGGGGTTGTTTCTGGAAATAGCTTCTATGGCAGGGGCTGTTTTAAGCAGCTTTATTGCGGTGCGAATTGAAGGCCACTGGATAGAACGAATTTTTTCGCTCACCTTGTTTATCACCGCTTTTTTACTGATTCGGCGGCCCAAAGGACAAAGAATTACCCTTGAGCCAGGTGATGATGTGGGATATTTCGGAGGGCAGTATTACGATCCGGCCGAAAAGAAAACGATTGCGTACCGGGTGTACAACCTCCCCTGGGTTTCTTCCTTTTCATTCATCGCGGGAATGCTTTCCGGCATGGTTGGCACCAGTGGCGGCATTTTTAAAGTACCGATTATGAATTTGCTGGGGCGAATTCCCATTCGGGCTGCGGCTGTAACCAGCAGTTTTATGATTGGGTTTACCGGTCTGGGCGGGGCGATTGCCTATTTTCGGGCTGGCATGGTGCAACCCGCATTGGTGGCTCCGGTGGTATTGGGCATTGTGGTGGGATCTACTGTTGGAAATCGGGTAGGGGTGCGACTAAAAAATCGGTGGCTGGAGGGGCTGTTTGCAGTGGTGTTAATTGTGGCGGCAATTAAAATGGGGATCAAATAATGTACGATCCGGTGTGCGAAGACAAACAACGGAAAGTCGTATATCTCCTGTTTAGATATGGTGGGTTGCTGGCCATTGCAATACTGGCCGTCGGGTCGTTGCTGGTTGCTGTTGGGGTGC
>WGBF01000390.1 GCA_015494485.1 bacterium
AAATTATCCGTATTGAATCCCCAAAATAATATCTTGCTCCTTGCAGAGGTCAAACAATTCCAGGAATAATGGGGCGATTTATTCGCCGATTCGTTTAATGTTCACCGCGTGGTTTGCATTGACAATAAGTAACTTTTCAAGTAAAATGAACTGCCATATGTAATTCCTGACAAAAGTGCAAAGCAAAATAAGAAACATCCGCATGTGAGAAGAAAAGAATGAATATTGCGAAAAAGGTTTCCTACCCATAATTTTGCCTGCATTGGAATGGGGGTACTCCCCTAAAATAGGTTAAGAAAAAAAGGATTTCGATGAACGTATTGATTATTGGGGCAGGGGATATTGGGTTTCAACTGGGGAAGCAGTTGCTTGCCGAAGGCCACAATATCATTATGATTGAAAATGACCCCCACCGGGTTACCCGCGCTTCGGAACAACTGGATGCCCTGGTGCTGGAAGGCAATGGCGCCAGCTACCGCAGGTTAAAACGGGCCGGGCTGGAGAATATTGACATTTTGTGCGGCATGACCGATCGGGATGAAGTGAATATCCTGGCCTGCATGATTGGGCACAAAAGCGGAATACCGACTACCATTGCACGGATTCGGAATCCGGAATTTGGTGAACCAGGGTTTATTCTGAATCCCGGAGAGTTGGGTATTGACCTTATTATTCACCCCGAAAAAGAAACGGCGGATGCCATTATTCGGCTCATCCGGCAATCCAGTGCCACCGATGTGGTGGAGTTTGAGAACGGGCGAATTCAACTGGTGGGAATTCGGCTGGAGGAGGGGGCAGAAATTTTGCGCATCCCCCTCAAGGACTTGTGGGAACAATCCGGTAATCCGCCCATTCGTATTGTGGCGATTCAACGGAAACAACATACCATTATTCCCAGAGGGGATGATGTTCTGGTTGCCGGAGACCAGATTTTTGTTGTCAGCGATCCGGATTATCTGGAAATATTCCTGAAACATGCCGGCAAGAAGCAGGAACCCATCCGCAATGTCATGATTCTGGGTGGGGGATTAATTGGCCAGTTTATTGCCCGCGAACTCTCGCAAGAAGTCAATGTGAAAATCATCGAAAGCAATGTGGATAAATCCCAGGAAATTGCAGACTTACTGCCCAATACATTAATCATCCACGGTGATGGGACGGATCTGGACCTGCTGGCCATGGAGGGGATTATGGACATGGATGTGTTTATCGCCGTTACCGGGGATGACGAAACCAACATTATTGCCACCCTTGTGGCCCGCCATTTAAAAGTGCCCCGCACCATTGCATTGGTCAATAAAGTGGAATATCTGCCCATTACGCCTACCATTGGCATGGACGCTGTGGTCAGTAAACAGTTGCTTACGGTAAATGCCGTGCGGCGTTTTATCCGGCAAAAAGAAGTGGAGTCCGTGAACACTTTACCCGGCATTGATGCAGAGGTGATTGAATTCTCCGTGCATGAAAAAAGCAAGATAACCCGCAAACCGCTGGCCAAACTTCACTTCCCGCGGCATGCGTTGATTGGTGCCATTATTCGGAATGAGCAAATGATTATTCCCCGGGGGGACACGGAAATTCGCCCCGGAGACCGGGTGATTGTGTTTACACTGCCTCACGTCCGGCACAATGTGGAAAAATTCTTTCGTACCTGACAAAGGGAATTCGGCTGAATTATGCACTTTCGCAATGTGATTCACATTCTGGGATTGTTAAGCATTTTTCTGGCAGCCATGATGGTGTTGCCGCTGCCATTTTCCTTTTATTACGGGGACGGCGACCACTGGGCGTTGATTCTGGCATCATTAATTACCTTAGCGGTTGGCCTGGTTGCCGTATTTACCACCCGGTTTGATGGAGAACTGCGGGCGCGGGATGGATATGCCATTGTCTCCCTGGCCTGGATTGTATTTTCCTTTCTGGGGAGTTTGCCGTTTTTGTTTTCCGGGAGCATCCCTTCGGTTACCAATGCCTTTTTTGAAACCATGTCCGGATTTACCACCACCGGTGCCACGATTTTAACCGATATTGAAGCCTTACCCCACGGTATTTTATTCTGGCGGAGTTTAACCCACTGGATTGGGGGAATGGGGATTATCGTGCTCTCCCTGGCCATTCTGCCATTTCTGGGTATTGGGGGAATGCAGTTGTTTAAAGCGGAAGTGCCGGGACCGGTGGCAGACAAACTAACCCCCCGCATCACCGAAACGGCCAAAATTCTCTGGGGGGTGTATGTGTTGATTTCAGCGGTGGAAACCATATTACTGATGCTTGCCGGGATGAATTTGTTCGATGCACTGTGCCACACCTTTGGAACCATGGCCACCGGGGGATATTCAACGCGGAATGCCAGCATTGGTGCTTACAACAGCCCGTTAATTGATTTCATCATCATTTTCTTTATGATTGTTGCGGGCACCAATTTTTCGCTGCACTACCGGGCACTGCGGGGGGATTGGCGTGCCTATTTCCGCAACCAGGAATTTCTGTTTTATTTGTCCATCATCGGGTTGGCCACCCTGCTAATTGGAATGGACACCTTTCGCAATGTGTATGCCTCCCCTTTCGAAGCCTTTCAGAAGACCGTGTTTCAGGTGGTTTCTATTTTAACCACCACCGGGTACGGTACAGCGGATTACGAAAAGTGGTCCTTTAGCTCCCAGTTTGTATTGTTTACCCTGATGTTCATTGGTGGGTGTGCCGGTTCAACCGGTGGGGGAATTAAAGTGGTGCGTATTTTTCTGTTGACCAAATTTGTGTTTTCGGAATTTACCCATCTGCTGCATCCCCACGCAGTGGTACCGGTGCGCATCGGGAAGCAGGTTGTCCCACGCGAAGTGATTACCAACGTGCTGGGATTCTTTGTTCTGTTTGTCTTCATTACCATATTATCCATTTTTGTGATGGCCGCACTGGGGCTGGATATGCCCACGGCATTTGGTTCCGTGGCGGCAACGTTGGGCAATATTGGCCCCGGATTGGGGGAGGTGGGACCAACGGACCACTATGCGCATATTCCGCTGGTGGGGAAGTGGTTGCTGTCCCTGTTAATGTTGATTGGACGCCTGGAAGTGTTCACCGTTATTATTATCTTTTATCCTGCATTCTGGAAAAAATAATAACAGCAGAGGGTATCCGCATGATGCGTGTATGGGTTACACTCTTTTTGGGAACTATTGTCTTTGTGTTAATGGGGTGCCAGAAAACTTCATTGCCCCGAACAGATATTCCCCTTTCGCTGGGAAATACAACCGTGCACCTGGTTATTTACGGGGACCACCCGCGCCCCTGGCTGTTTTTCAATATGCATGATGATGAAAATACGGCCGTGGAAGCCGGTCTGGCGGTGGTAAAAACCGATGGGGGAATTCTGGCAACGCTGGAGCATTCCGGCCAG
The DNA here is from genome assembly GCA_015494485.1 of bacterium. Classification (GTDB taxonomy): domain Bacteria; phylum Calditrichota; class Calditrichia; order RBG-13-44-9; family J042; genus WGBF01. The sequence goes on from WGBF01000390.1 coordinate 3,398, forward strand.
CGTTTGATTCGCTTTCAGTTAAATGACAGCACATTTGCGGTGGACCCCAATCGCATTTACACTGATGAAGGGATTCGCAAAACACTGGAAAAATACAGCCAGTATTCGCCGGCAGCGCATCGGGCGGTGCGCCACTTTGCGCAGCGGATTTTGCAGGAATTGGGCATCGATACGGTGAAGTGGGTGATTACCCTGCATAACAATGGGGAAAACGAATATTCGGTAGCCAGTTACCAACCCGGTGGGGAATATGCGTCGGACGCCAGCGCAGTGTACCGCAATCCCAAAATGGATGTGGATGATTTTTTCTTCGTAACCGATTCCACACTGTTTGTGGCACTGAAGGCCCGTGACTACAACGTGGTGTTGCAAAACAATGCCACCGTGACGGATGACGGGTCGCTCTCTGTGTACTGCGGTAAAGCAGGCATCCCTTACGTGAATGTGGAAGCTCAACACGGGCATCGTAGCGCGCAGGAGCAAATGATTCG
>WGBF01000391.1 GCA_015494485.1 bacterium
ATCCCTGCATGCGCAATTTTCCCACCCCGGCCTGAATACGAACCACCTCCAGCGGAATGGGATTGGGTTGACTGAATGCCACCAGTACTTTGGACACCCCAGCGTTTAACTCCAGATTTTCAAGCTTTAACCCGCCCAGTTCCAGTTCCCCCCGAACCACATCAAACTTCAGCCTCAAATCAACCGGAATGGCTGGGGTTACGTACAGTTCACAGTCCTGATCCTTCAAATTGAAATGAACTTCTTCGGATTCAGGATTTTCTTCCCGTTCCTTGGAAAAGGATTTCGCTTTGATGTTCAGGTATCCCCGCTCACCCATGCGATTGTAGGTTACAACGGGCGCACTATTTTCGTAATGCAGGGACAGGTCGTACACCACGTCGGCATCCCCGGGATACAGATAAAAATTCCCGGTAAAGGCACCCACTTCAACCACCAGTTGTTTTTCCGTGGTTAACGGTGCCCGCCGGCGAATCCGGTTTTTATCCTCTTCAACCGGTCGGGCCATGGCCGCTACCAGAACCAGCAGAAGCAATACTATTGTCCAATGCCGGATATTCATCGGTTCAGCAATTCCTTTATCCGCTTGTTTAACATTTCCCGCGCCCGAAAAATACGCGCCTTAACGGTACCGATGGGCACGTCCAGAATTTCGGCGATTTCCTCGTAGGATTTTTCCTCCTGGTGCCGCAGCACAATAACGTGGCGGTACAGCGGCGGCAGCTCATCAATGGCCTGCTGGATTAAGTGCCGCTGTTCCCGGCTTAACATAACCCGTTCCGGGCTCGGGGCACCGGAGGGAAGCTCGATTTGAAACTCGTCATCTTTGTGTTGAACGGGCTGGTCAATGGAAATGGTTTTCAGCTTCTTTTTACGAAGAAAGTCAATACAATTATTGGTGGCAATCTTCATTAACCAGGTGGAAAAGGCATACTCTTCATTAAAGGCATGAATGGCATGAAACGCCTTCATGAACGCTTCCTGCGTTAAATCTTCTGCTTCCTGCGGATTTCGTACCATTCGCAGCATAATGGAATACACCAGGTTTTTGTATTTCTTCAGCAGTTCTTCAAACGCTTTCTGGTCCCCGTTCCGGGCCCGTTCAATAAGCGCCTGGTCCTGTTGCCGTTTCTCTTGGTCTGTATTCATACGAATCGGGTTACTATTTGTTACACGCTTGTTTGTCCGTTACCTGAACGCCCAATCCCACTTAGCGGAATTACAACCCCAGTTTGTCAGCCACGGATTTCATGGCTTCCAGCACAAAGGCAATGTGCTCATCCAGGTCAACACCCAGCTCCTCGGCACCCTTACGGATGTCCTCCCGGCTTACCTGACGGGCAAACGCTTTGTCTTTCAACTTCTTCTTTACCGATTTCACCTTAACGCTATCCAACTTTTTATCCGGTCGCACCAGTGCCACCGCAGTTATGAACCCACACAATTCATCCACAGCAAACAACGCTTTGGCCATATTGGTTTTGCGGGGAACACCGGTGTGTTCTGCATGGCCTAAAATGGCTTCAATCCATTCTTCGGGATACCCTTTTTCCCGTAAAATTTCCGCGCCCTTAAAGGGGTGATCTTCCAGGCTGGGGTACTTTTCGTAATCAAAATCGTGCAACAGCCCCACAATGCCCCAGGCTTCTTCGTCCTCGCCAAACTTTCGGGCATACGCCCGCATGGCTGCTTCGACGGCCAGCGCATGTTTGATTAAATTTTCCTTCTTGGTGTATTCCGTTAACAGCGCGTAAGCTTCTTCCCGTGTCATCTTCAATACTCCCGGATTTTATTCATTAAAGAAAATTAACCTTTCAAACAGAATTCTAAAAGAGAAATTCTACAAGCACAATGAACGGAATGCAAATTCTATTGTTTCACGGTATGGGCAGTTCTAAATTTGACCGATAATGGGAATTCACTAATTCGAACGTAAGGTAGGAGTTCATATTCATGAAAACATCGCAGGAAATTCGGCAGGAATTCATTGACTTTTTCAAAAAATATGACCATACATTTGTCCCCAGTTCCCCGGTCATTCCGCAGGATGACCCCACCCTGCTGTTTACCAACGCCGGGATGAACCAGTTTAAAGATGTGTTCCTGGGCATCGGCACCCGCCCCTACAAGCGGGCGGTAAACTCCCAGAAGTGCATTCGGGTTAGCGGAAAGCACAACGACCTGGAAGAGGTGGGACACGATACCTACCACCACACCTTTTTCGAAATGCTGGGCAACTGGTCTTTTGGGGACTATTTTAAAAAAGAAGCCATTGCCTGGGCGTGGGAGTTGTTAACAGAGGTGTGGAAACTCCCCAAGGATAAGCTCTGGGCAACAGTGTTCGAAGGCGACCCCGCCGAAGGGCTGGAAGCCGATGAAGAAGCCGCCCGGCTGTGGAC